>JASHRH010000409.1 GCA_030037475.1 Acidobacteriaceae bacterium | reverse complement strand
ATCCACGTTGGCGGTGAGTGAGTTCGTCAGAGCCATGATGGTGGCAAAGATCAGCGTGGTTGCCCCCACCACCGCTGTGCCGATCAGCACCGGCTTGGCACTGGCTTTGAAGGTGTTGCCCGCGCCGTCCGCCGCTTCCAGCATCTGCTTGGCGTGCTCGAAGTCCACTTCCACGCCATACTGCTTCTTTACGTCGTTGGCAACGCCGGGCTCGTTCTCGATCAGCGAGAGCTCGTAGATGGATTGCGCGTTATCCGTCACCGGCCCGAAGGAGTCGACAGCGATGGTCACCGGCCCCATGCCCAGGAAGCCGAATGCCACCAGGCCAAAGGCAAACATCGGCGACGCCAGGATGATGCTGTCGAATCCCATCGTGCTGATGCCGTAGCCGATGGCCATCAGAATGATGACCGCCAGGCCCAGGTAGTACGAGGAGTAGTTGCCGGAGACGAAGCCGGAGAGCAGCCCAAGAGCGGATCCGCCTTCTCTGGCTGACGCCACGACCTCCTTCACGTGCCGGGCCTCGGTGGAAGTAAACACCTTGACGAGTTCCGGAATCAGGGCACCGGCCACGGTTCCGCAGGAGGTGATCGTCGCCAGCTTCCACCAGAGCGAGGGATCTCCGCCCAAACTCGAAAGGAGGGCATATGTGACGGGATAGGTGACGGCGATCGTCACAATGGAAGTGATCCACACCAGCGAGGTAAGCGGCGATTCGAAATTGAAGCTGCGCGCCTTACCGTACTTTGCTTTCGCGATGATCCCGTTGATGTAGTAACCGAGGACCGCAGCCACCAGCATGGCCACGCGGACCGCGAACAGCCACACCAGCAGCTGCACGCCCACGATTCCGTTTTTCGCGCCCAGGATAATGAAGGCGATCAACGCCACCTGGACCACACCATAAGTCTCGAAACCGTCCGCCGTCGGACCGACCGAATCGCCGGCATTGTCGCCCGTGCAGTCGGCAATCACGCCGGGGTTGCGGGCGTCGTCTTCCTTCACGTGGAAAACGATCTTCATCAGGTCGGCGCCGATATCGGCGATCTTGGTGAAGATGCCGCCAGCCAGACGCAGCGTGGCCGCGCCCAGCGATTCGCCGATGGCAAAGCCGATGAAGCAGGGTCCGGCATACTCTCCCGGAACGGCGAGGATGATGAAGAACATCATCAGCAGCTCAATGGAGATCAGCATCATACCGATGCTCATGCCCGCCTTGAGGGGAACGCTGAATGCGCGATATGGATTGCCGCCCAGCGAAGCCCACGCGCCGCGCGAATTCGCCAGCGTGTTCACGCGGATGCCGAACCACGCCACGATGTAGCTGCCGGCCATCCCGAGCACGCTGAAGGCGAGGATGATGACGACGCGCGACGCGGGATCGTGCATGAGCAGGCCAAAGTAGGCCAGCATGACGACCGCGATGAAGCACCAGAGCAACAGCAGGAATTTTCCCTGGTTGATGAGGTAGGTTTTGCAGGTTTCCCAGATGATCTGCGAAACGTCCAGCATCGAGCGATGCGCCGGCAAACCTTTCAGATGTGCATACATGAAGAGGCCGAAAATCATGCCCAGAATGCAGGCCAGAGGTCCCCAAAGCAACAACTGATGGCCATTCATGCCAAAGAAATGAACCTGCGTCAGATCGGGAAGCTGTAGATTGGCTTCGCCGCCGCCAGCCTGAACGGGGGCTGCAAAAGCCGCGCCCGTGCCCAGCACCATCAGTACGGCCATGACACCGGCGAGCCTCGCCCAGTGCCGCAAAAAGAAATTCCTCATCATATATTCTCCTGTGCCCGTTCCCTGGCCTCGGGCGGCAATCTCCTGCAGGGTGCCTTTATCGCAACCCAACACCTTTCTTTTCAACATCGGCACTGCAAGGAGCGACATCGCGCTCACGACAAAAAAAGACCACACCGTGGTTTGAACTGCCACAAAACCTGCCCCCCTGGCTGAAATTTCGTCCTCCGCGACCGCTGATCGGCGCGCGATGGAAATGTATCACGGGATGCTAAGAGCTTAACAGTCCGCCCTTCGGCGCGCTGTGACCATTGGCACAGGCGCGTTTTGGCGCCGCAAGATGCAATCCGGACAAGCTTCGCGATGCGGCGCACGGCCGTTTCCCCTGGCAGTGCGCCCTCAGGTAAGGTGAGGGATACGCGTGGTCGAACCACAGCAAGGAGGGTCGTCGATGTCCGCTTCCCACCCTGATTCCCGCAGAGATTTCTTCCGTCTTGCCGGCGCCGGCGTTACGGGAGCCGCGCTCGGCGCGGTGGCCGCCGCCACGCCCGCTCAGGCCCAGCCGGCGAGTGATTCACCCTCCGGCTGCTTCGGCATCTTCTCGGTCCGAGAATTCGGCGCCGTCGGCGATGGCCGCACCATCGATTCGCCGGCCATCAACAAAGCCATCGACGCGGCGGCTGCGGCCGGAGGAGGCACGGTGCTTTTCCCCTCGGGCATCTACGCCTGCTATTCCATCCGGCTGAAGAGCAATGTTGAGCTGAGCCTCGAACACGGCGCCACGATTCTCGCCGCCGAGGGCGCGCAGTACGACGCGGCTGAGCCGAACACGCCGTACTTCATGTATCAGGACTACGGCCACAACCACTGGCACAACAGCCTGATCTGGGGCGAGGATTTGCATGACATTTCCATCACCGGTCCCGGCCTGATCTACGGCAAGGGCCTCAGTAAAGGCTACGGCCCCGGCCCCAGGGCCGAAGATCCAGGCGTCGGCAACAAATCTATCTCGCTCAGGAACTGCCGCAACGTTCTTCTCCGCGACTTCACCATTCTCCAGGGCGGATGGTTTGGTATCCTCGCCACCGGCGTCGACAACTTCACGATCGACAATCTCCTCATCGACACGAACCGCGACGGCATGGATATCGACTGCTGCCGCAACGTCCGCATCACGAACACCACCGTCAACTCGCCCTGGGACGACGGCATTGTGCTCAAAAGCTCCTACGCCCTCGGCTATCCGCAGCCCACGGAGAATGTCACCATCAGCAACTGTTATGTTTCAGGAACGTGGCAGCTCGGCTCGGTCATTGACGGTTCCTGGAAGAAGTTCCACCCTGCTGACGGCCACGTCTACCGTACCGGCCGCATCAAGTTCGGTACCGAATCCAACGGCGGCTTTCTGAACATCGCGATCAGCAATTGCGTCTTCGAGGGCTGCCAGGGCCTGGCGCTGGAAACCGTCGATGGCGCGCATCTCGAGGACGTTTCCATCACCAACATCACCATGCGCGATATCGTCAGCGCGCCGATTTTCCTGCGTCTCGGCGCGCGCCTGCGCGGGCCGAAGGAGACGACGCAGCCCGGAGTCCTCCGCCGGGTGCTCATCAGCAATATCGTCTGCTGGAACACCGCTTCCCGATTCAGCTCGATCCTCAGCGGCATTCCTGGACATCGCATCGAAGACGTCAGCCTGCACGACATCATGATCGTGGCGGAAGGCGGTGGCACCGCCGAACAAGCCGCAATCCAGGTTCCGGAAGGCATCGCGGGCTATCCCGGACCAGGAAGGCTTGGACCGACGCCGTGCTGGGGATTCTTCGTCCGCCACCTGGATGGGCTTTCCATGAGCAACATTCAGTTGAAGACCGAAAAGCCCGATGCGAGACCGGCCATCGTCCTGGACGATGTGAACGGCGCAGAGTTCTTCCGTCTGCAGGCGTCGGTCAGCGCAGGCACGCCTATCCTCGCGCTGCGCGACGTCTCGGAGTTCGAAATCCGCTACAGCCATCCGATTCAAGACGCACGCGTGCCGAAGACAAGCAATCTGGCACTACCGAATGGAACACCTGCGGAGGCTGGATATCCGCGCCCATGAGGAGCAGGACCACGCGGCTATGCAAGGCAGCCGGAGAACTTGCGCGAAGCGAAGCTCTGGGGCGCGGAGGCAGCGTGGCCGGAAGACTAGTGGAGCAAGGGAGGCCCCCGGCTGTGCCGGGAAGCAATAAGGCCTCCGGCTCTGCCGGAAGATAGTTACCAGCCGTTTTATTTCTGGCCGCTTTTTTGCTCGCGCTCCGAACAGCAGCTTCACCCCAAACTGAATCTGGCGCGAGGCGGCGAGGACGCCGCTCATCGGCGAGAGCACAGGAGTCTCTGTCGCTGCTCGTCCTGCCGCCAGGTGCGGCGGCCAGAGCCGGCCGCCAATCTATTCGCAAAACACGCGGACCCGGGTTTTGTTCTCGTCCTTGCCATCGACGTCGACGGTGAGGTCGCCGAGATGATCGATCAGTTCCTCGAGGTTCTCAGGCTTGATTTGCGAAAGCGTGATCGGGACGCCATGCTGGGTGAAGGCGCGGTCGACTTGGTCGTGCGCCTGAGCGGGGATGAGCCCGGCGAGTCGAACGCCGGCGCGCAGCAACTGCATGGGCACGCGAACGTTGACGGTCGTGGGACCGCCTTTGAAGCCGATCGTGTGCTCGTCGGCTTCCACCAGCACGCGCAGATACTTCGGCTTTATCGCGCGGCGCGCCGCCGCGTCGCCCGGCGCGGGCGGCGAACTCTCCGTGGCAGAATTCGCAGGCGAAGATTCCAGCGCGGCGAGGAGACGCTCGGCTTCATCGGCGGTGATTCTGCCGGCGGCCAGCATTTCCAGAATGGTTTTGCGATCGTCATTCATGGCATTTCTCGATTCAAAGTTGAAAATTGTTGAGTTGGTCATGGTTGGCTCGGGCGAAAGGATTACGCGATGCTGACCAGGACTCTGGCAGCAGGCGCACGGACCTCGACGCGGGTTTTGCGCAGTGAGGTAAGAATGCCCCACGCTGCAGCATAGAGACGAAGAGCGTTGACGCGCACGAAAAGGCAGACCAGCGCCACAACCGGAAAGAGGACGAGCACCAGCGGCAGCAGCAGGAGCCACGCGAGAAAGAGCGGGATCCAGAGGCTGAAGCAGCGATTGCGGCGCGAGCGGGTCCACCACTCGACGTAGATGAACGCGGACCAGGGGATCATGACCGGTCTCCTTCCAGGGCGCGAATGGCTTCGTCGGCGGAAATTTCGCCGCGAC
Organism: Acidobacteriaceae bacterium; assembly: GCA_030037475.1. Classification (GTDB taxonomy): domain Bacteria; phylum Acidobacteriota; class Terriglobia; order Terriglobales; family Acidobacteriaceae; genus Palsa-343. The sequence continues at coordinate 9,777 of JASHRH010000409.1, read as the reverse complement.
GCAGCCGCTCGACAATCTCGCTCCGTGGCGGCGCCGGCGGGGCGGGATTGGTTTCCACGAACTCGAGCGAGCCGGCAACGCGGTTGAGCCGCGCCTTGATGGTGGGATAGCTGACGCCGAAGATCTGCTCCATCTCCTTGATGGAGCCGTGGCTGCGCAGAAAAGCAACGACGAAAACCTGATCTTCGGCGGAAAGGCGTGCAAGCTGAGGAAGCTCAAAGGAGCCTTCGATCGCGACGTTCCTGCCGGCGAGGCAGACGCGCTCGACCATGATGGGCTGACCGTGGGTCAGGCGGGTGAGCTCCTGCCAGTCGGAAGCGGATTGGGGGTTGATGGGCATGGACGTCAGCGATTAGGGGATCTGAATTCTCTAAACATGATTTAATGTGCCATATTTAATTAAAAATATCAATATTTAAGTAAAAATTATTTATTTTGACAGTCAGAATCGCAGGTATTGTTCGGCACGGGCTTCGAGAAGGGGTGAATCAGGCAGTGTCGATTAAGAACCATGCAAACCTCCGCAGCCTGGTGAATCTCGTGGTTCGGTCGCCCTCAGTCTGAGGCTTTCAGAGCAGAAGGAAAACGCCTGGACGCGGCCTCGCTGAGACTCGGCTCCGCATGGCAGGCGACAATTTCCGCGGGTGATATCTGTCACATGCGCGCGGCAGCGCGGACATCTTACAATAGTCACCATGAAGAGCGGCAATAGCCAGATGGCGCGGATCGGAATCGCGGCGGCCATTATTGTGGCAGCGATTTCTTACCTCGCGGTGACCGGGGTGGAAGCCAACAAGAGCTACTACGTGACCATCCAGGAGCTCCAGACCATGGGGCCGAAGGCCTACACCGAGCATCTGCGCGTCGCGGGAAGCGTCGAGCCGGGCAGCATTCACCGGGATGGGGCGCACGCGAATTTCGTGCTGGTGGAAAACGACCGCAAGGTGACCGTGGATTATACCGGCAGCGAGCCGCCTCCGGACACGTTTAAGGACAAGAGCCTGGCGCTGGCGATCGGGACATACGGACGCGACGGGGTATTCCACGCCACGGGATTGCAGGCGAAGTGCGCCAGCAAGTACGCACCAGCCGCTCAGGGCAAGACCGCGACGACGACGGCCATGGCCGCGCCTCCGGAAAGCGGGAAATAGGCAACAGGAAAGAGGCAGCGGAGACGGTGCCCGCAGCGGATGTGCACGCGGGCCACAGGATTAGACTGCCCAGAGAAGCGCGATGAGCAGCAGAATTGCCGAGCTCGAGGAGATATCAAAGCTCTACGGCACGTTTGCCGCGCTGCGTAAAGTGTCGGTGAGCCTCGAGCACGGGCGATGCTATCTGGTGCTGGGGCCGAATGGCGCGGGCAAGTCGACGCTGCTGCGCACGCTGGCCGGGTTGCTGCAGCCAACGTACGGCAAAGTGCGGATCTTCGATGACACGGGCGAAGCGGCCGAGCCGATGGAAGCGCGGGGACGCATCGGCTACATGAGCCACATGACCATGCTTTACGACGAGTTCAGCGGCGTCGAAAATCTGCGGTACTTTACGGGTCTGTATCGGGGCCGCGATTGCCTGACGCCGGAGCAGGCGCTGCGGAGCGTCGGGCTCGATCCGGCGCTGACGCGGCCGGTGGGGCAGTATTCGCAGGGCATGAAGCAGCGGGCGTCGCTGGCGCGGGTGCTGATTTCGCGGCCGGAGCTGCTGCTGCTCGATGAGCCGTTCTCGAACATGGATATCCAGAGCGCGCACCAGATGCTGCGGCTGCTGGAGACGTTCCGGACCGAGCAGCGGACGATTGTGTTGACCACGCATCAGCGCGAGCTGGCCGAGCCGCTGGCCGACTGGGTGCTGACGCTGGACGCGGGTGCGATGGTGAGCCTCGACGAGGGCCCATACACGAAGGCGCAGAAGCTGACCTTTGCGGGAGCGGCGCGATGAGCCACAAGACGAATGCGGCGCGGATTCTGGATGGGCTGGGCATTGCGTACGAGATTCGCGAATATGAGGTCGCCCCCGAAGAGTTCTCGGCGATTGTGGTCGCGGAGAAGATCGGGCTGCCGCCGGAGCAGGTCTTCAAGACGCTGTTGTGCGTGACCTCAGAGAAGGAGCACGTCTTCGCGGTGGTGCCCGGCGATGTTGAGCTGGATTTTAAGAAGCTGGCGGCGGCGGCCGAGGCACGCAAGGCGGAGATGGTGAGCCTGAAAGACGTGCAGCCGCTTACGGGCTACGTGCGCGGTGGGGTGACGGTGTTCGGAGCGAAGAAGGATTTTCCGGTATTCGTGGACGAGACGCTGGAGCTGTTCGATGTGATTTCCGTCTCGGCGGGGATGCGCGGCGTGCAGGTGCTGCTGAAGCCGGAGGATTATCTGCGAGCGGCGAAAGCGGTAGTCGCGGATCTGACCAGACAGAGCGCAGAGCACAGAGCCCAGAGTTCAGAAAGCGGGAGAAGCCTGTGAAGCCGGCCTATTTTCTGCTTCATCTGAAAAAAGACCTGCGCCTGGAATGGCGCTCGAAGGACGCGATCAACTCGATGCTGTTCTTCGCCTTGCTGGTGGTGGTGCTGTTCAGCCTGGCCTTCGATCCCACGCAGGATGCGTCGCGGAAGATCGCCGGTGGGATTCTGTGCGTGGCGATCATGTTCGCGGCGGTGAGCGCGCTGAATCAGGCGTGGGCGCGGGAGCTGCGCAACCAGGTGCTGGACGCGCTGCGCATGACGCCGGCGCCGGGCGCCTCGCTGTTTCTGGGCAAGGCCATCGCGAACTTTGCGTTCGTCACGATTGTCGAGATCGTGCTGGCGCCGGTGTTCGTGGTCTTTTACAACCTGCGGGCGGTGGGCAATGCGTGGCTGCTGGCGCTGGTGATCCCGCTGGGAACGTGGGCGCTGATCGTCAACGGGGTGTTCTTCGCGGCGCTGTCGATCCGGACGCGGAACCGGGAAATGTTGCTGCCGCTGATCCTGCTGCCCATCTTTATCCCGGCATTACTGGGGATGGTAATGGCATGCAGCTCGATTCTGACGGGCGAGGCCGATCCGACGCTGTGGATCAAGATGCTGGCGGCCTACGATGTGGCGTTTACGACGCTGGGGATGATGCTGTTCGAGGTGATTCTGCACGCAGAGTAATGGCCGGCCACAGGCCGACGTCTGCCTGGACGGCTGCTCCTACCAGTGGCCGGAGTGGTGGTAATGGAGGACGTGAGCAGCGGAAAAGGCGACGATCCAGAGACCGATGACAAGGCTGCCGATGGTGACCACCCACCGGCGCAGATGCCGGTCATAGACGGCAAGGCGGGAGGTTTTGCGGGTGGCAAAGATTTGACCACCGACACCGATGGCGATGAGGAGAGCGCCGAAAATGAGCGTGAGCCATGCCATGGGTAACCTTTGTACCTTACTTTGGATGGCTTCTGGAAGGGGGAAATGCACCTTTTCGGCAAAAAGTGTGATAAAGGAAACCGGCGCGGGACTGGCGATGCGGCAGAAGGTGGCAGATGGGATTTGACTTGCGGGCCGAAAGTTCGCGGCAGAGGCGACACAGGGGCAGGAGTGAGACAGGTGCGAGCGAGAATCATAGGAGTTGCGATTACGGCGCTGGTCGGACTGACGATAGCTGCCGCGCAGACGCCGGCTCCGGTAGTTACCGGAACCAGCGATATCCTCAGTCCGGTGGCAAAGGCGGATCAGCCATTCTTTTCCGAGTACATCAAGGACGTGATCTTCAAGGCAGAACGGAACTGGTACGACCATATTCCGAAACAGGCTCGCGGACGTCATGGCGAAAGGGGCAAACTCACGATCCAGTTTGTAATTCACCGGAATGGCAAGATTTCGGACATGATTCTGGCGCAATCGTCGGGCGATGTTCAGCTGGATCAGGCCGCCTGGAATGCGCTTCTCAAGACGTCTCCATATAAGCGTTTCCCGAAACAGGTAGTTGAGAGCGAAATCAAGTTGCGGTTTTTGTTCTTGTATAACGAGCAGCCGGGCAACTGAAGTGACTCGGCATAGGACAAGTAAGTGCCGAGATTTCGGCAGGGGCAGAGCAGGATGAAACTGTGGCGATGGTTGTTGCTGATCGTGACACTGGCGGTGCTGGTGGAAGGATTCCGCGTGGCGCTGTGGGTGGTGCCTCCGGACGCGGCGCAGGGCCAGGCGGGACGGATCATTTACTATCACGTGCCGACGTGGGCGGCGATGGGGCTGATGTTCCTGACCAACCTGATCTGCTCCATCGTGTACCTCGCAGCGCGCAACCGGAATCACACGCTCGCGATGAAGGCGGATTCGCTGGCCGTCAGCTCGGCCGAGGTGGGCGTGATCTTCTGCCTGATCGGGCTGGTAACCGGCTCATTGTGGGGACGCGCGGTGTGGGGCATCTGGTGGACGTGGGATGCGCGGCTGACGACGACGCTGGTGCTGTGGCTGATCTACATTGCCTATCTGCTGCTGCGGCGGTTTGCGGCGGGACCGCAGATGCGCACGCTGGCGGCGGTGATGGCGATCTTCGGCTACGTGGACGTGCCCATCGTCTATATGGCGAACCGCTGGTGGCGCACGCAGCATCCGGCGCCGGTCTTCGGCGGCGCGCCTGGCTCGGGGATGGCGCCAAGCATGCTGCCGGCGATCTGGTGGAACCTGGCGGGCTGGATGATGTGGGCGATCTTTCTGGTGAGCCTGCGGTACCTGGCAGAGTACCGGAATCAGATGGCGGAGCAGCAGGCCGGACTGGCCGCACTGGAAGGCGAAGTGCTTGCGCTGCCAGGAGAGGCGGGGAGGTAGCGATGGATATCGGCGAGAGTCATCTGATCATGGCGTACGCCGCGGTGATTGGGATTCATCTGGTGTACGTGACGTACGTGGTGATCAAGCTCCGGCGGAGCGTGAAACGGCTGAAGCAGGGCTGAGGGGGACACCGCGCGGATGACGTTTCGCTGGCATCGGCGTCCCTTAGCTTATTGTTGTCACCCTCAGTGGAAAGTTCCCGGCGGCGAGGTTTTGGGCCGGACGCCCGGAGACGTTACAGTAGAGATATGCGGAAATACAGTAGATTATTGATGGTGGCCGCCGCGGCGCTGGCCCTGTTGGTGGTAATTCACGCGCAGGACATCCTGCATCCTTCGGACACTTCGGCGCTGCGTCCGCCGGCGGGCTCCAAAGTCGCGATCATCGAGTTCGCCGATCTCGAATGCCCCATGTGCCGGGAGCAGAACCCGGTGATCATGCAGGCGGTGAAGCAGTATCACTGCGCCTGGGTGCGGTACGATTTTCCGCTGCCGGAGCATCCCTGGAGCTTCCAGGCCGCGGTGTACGCGAAGTGGTTCGAGGCGAAATCGAAGGATTTGGGCTACGACTATGAGAACCAGGTGTTCGCCAACCAGCCGAGCATCGAAACAAGGGCAGACCTGACGCAGTTTACGCAGAAATTCGCTCAGCAGCACGGAATGCAGTTGCCGTTTGTGCTGGATCCGCAGGGCAAGTTCACTGCGGAAGTGAAGGCCGACATGGCACTCGGCGATCGCATGGGCGTGCACGAAACGCCGACCGCGTGGGTGGTGACGAACCACGGCTACCACCAGGTGACCGACTTCAACCGGCTGTACTCGATGCTGGATGAGGCCGAAGCGGCGGCGAAGTAGAAGCAGGGTACAGAGATCAGGGTTTAGGGTAGAAGAAGCCTGCACCTGGTGCAGGCTTCTTTTTCGCCCAGCAGGAATCATCAGATTGGAGAGAACGGCATGGGTGCTGATCGGACGAGCGCGGAGCCGCCGGTGGCCGAGCGCAGGCATACCGAGCGCGGGTTGCATGGGCACACGCTGATAGACGACTATGCCTGGCTACGCGAGAAGGAAGATCCCACAGTAGCCGCGTATCTGGAAGCGGAGAACGCGTACACGACCGCAGCGATGGCCGGCACCGAGGAGCTGCAGCAGCAGCTCTATGCCGAGATGCTGAGCCATATCCAGGAGACGGATGTGTCGGTTCCGTTCCGGGATGGTGAGTACTGGTACTACATGCGCACTGAGGAGGGCAAACAGTACGAGACGTATTGCCGCAAGCGTGGGACCACCGAAGCTCCCATGGGCGAGGAAGAGATTGTGCTGGACCTGAACGCGCTGGCCGAGGGTGAGTCCTTCCTGGCTCTGGGAACCATGACGGTTTCCGACGATGGCAATCTGTTGGCGTACAGCCTGGACAACCGCGGCTTTCGCCAGTACACGCTGCGCGTGAAAGATCTGCGGACCGGAGAAATGCTCTCCGAGCGCGTGGAGCGCGTCGGCTCGGTGGTGTGGGCGACCGATAACCGGACGCTGTTCTACACCGTGGAAGATGAAGAGCAGAAGCGGCAGTATCAGCTCTACCGGCATGAGCTGGGGCAGATGCACACCGAAGACGCGCTGGTTTACGAAGAGACGGACGAGCGCTTCAACATCGGTGTCGGACGCACGCGCGACGACCGCTACATCATTCTGGAGAGCGCGAGCCACACAACGACGGAGAATCGGTTCCTGCCGGCCGACATGCCGACGGGCGCGTGGACGCTGATCGCGCCGCGCCGCGATGAGATCGAATACTACGCAGACCATCGTAACGGGAGCTTCTACATTCGCGTAAACGATACGGGCAGAAATTTCCGGCTGGTGGCGACCCCGGTGGAAACGCCCGCTCCTGAGCATTGGGAGGAACTGATTCCGCAGCGCGCCGACGCGATGCTGGAAGAAGTGGACCTGTTCGCGGGCTTCTGCGCGGTTTGGGAGCGGCGGCAGGGATTACAGCATGTCCGGATGATCGGATTTCCGGGTAAGGGGCCAACGCTCGGCGCGGAGCGCGAGATTCCGTTTCCGGAGCCGGTGTACAGCGCGCATCCCAGCTTCAATCGCATGTTCGAGACGGGTAAATACCGCTATGCGTACCAGTCGCTGGTGACGCCCAGCTCGGTCTTCGAGTACGACGTGGCGGCGGGCGCGCAGACGCTGCTGAAGCAGGTGCCGGTGCCGGGCGGGTTTGAGCGCGAGCGCTATGCGTCGGAGCGGATTTTTGTGAAGGTGCCGGACGGCGTCGAGGTTCCGGTGTCGCTGGTGTGGCGGAAGGACAAGCGAGAGCCGGGCCGCAACCCGCTGTGGGTTTACGGCTACGGGTCGTATGGATATTCGCTGCCCGTTGGGTTCAACAGCAACCGGCTGAGCCTGCTCGACCGCGGCGTGGTGCTGGCGTACGCGCATGTGCGCGGCGGCGGCGACATGGGCCAGGCGTGGCACGATGCCGGTCGGCTCATGCAGAAGCGCAACACCTTTACAGATTTCATCGCGGTGGCGGAGGCGCTGGTCGAGCGCGGCTACGGCGCGGCCGGTCGCGTGGCGGCGGAGGGCGGCAGCGCCGGCGGGCTGCTGATGGGCGCGATTGCGAATCTGCGGCCAGATTTGTATCGCGCGATCGTCTCGCATGTGCCATTTGTCGACGTGATGAACACGATGCTCGATCCGTCGCTGCCGCTCACGGTCCCGGAGTACGAGGAGTGGGGCGATCCAAACGGGAAAGAAGCCTTCGAGTATATGCTGAGTTATTCGCCCTATGACAACTTAGCGACGATGAGTTATCCGGCGATGCTGGTGAAGACGTCTCTGTGGGACAGCCAGGTGATGTACTGGGAACCGGCCAAGTACGTGGCGAAGCTGCGGACCTTGAAGCGGGACGACCGCGTCCTGCTGCTGCACACCAACATGACCGCGGGACACGGCGGCGCGTCGGGACGCTACGACTATCTGAAAGAGATTGCGATGGATTATGCGTTTTTGCTGAGGGAACTTGGCGTTAAAAGCGGAAACTGACGCGCTACGCCGAAGCTGGAGTCGGCTGTGCGGTCCGCGCCTCCCGCCCCGTTAGCCGCGCGAGGACGAAGTAGCTCGCCGCAGCCAGGAATCCGTCCGTCAGCAGGCTGGCCAGCGCGGCTCCGCGCCAGGAGAAGCGGGGAATCAGCAGAACATTCAGCAGCAGGTTGAAGGCGGCAGCACCGAACTGTATCGTGGTGCGATTCCACTGCGAAGCGGAGGCGGTGATGGCCGTGCCCCAGGCATAGTGGAGCGCGCGCAGCACCGGCAGCAGGCAGAGCCAGCGCAGGGCGACGGCCGATTCGTGGAAGGATCGGCCGAAAAGCAGGGGCACGAGCGGGGCGGCGATCCAAAGCGCGACCGCGGCGGCGAGCGAATACGGCAGCGTGCGGCGCAGCGTGCTCCGGGCGAATGATCGGGCCGGTCGCACACCGCAGGTGCCTTCGCGGAAAAAACGTGGCGTGGCGGCGGCGTAGACGGCGTAGAGGGGCGAGCTGGCCGCGTCGACCACGCGATACGCGGCCGAGTAAATGCCGGCGGCGGCGATCTGGCCTAGGCTGATGAGAAAGGTCTTGTCGATGTCGTTATAGACGGAGATGGAGGAGTTCGAAAGCGAAAAGCTCAATCCTTCGCTCAAATCGGCACGGCGGATGCGTGCGAGGCGCGGGCGGCCGAGGCGCAGGGTGACGAGCGCGAACGCAAAGAGGGCAACGGCGAACGTGGAGAGCCAGTAGATATGCGTCCAGAGCAGCGCGGTGGGGTGCAAGCCACGCGCATCGGCATAGAGAAACAGCGCAGCGGCGGCGATGGTGCGAGCGAAGGCCGTCAGCGCGGTGAGGCGCGCGGTCCAGGCCAGGCGGCCAGCGCCCTGAAAGGCGCGCGCGGCCAGCTGGATGAGCTTGCCGAGCAGGCCGTCGGAGAGCGCGATCCACGGAACGAGGACGCGGAGCTCAGGCCGCAAAGCAAAATGCGCAAACAGCATCGCGGCGCCGAGCAGCAGGATGAATCCAATGACGGAAATCAGCAGCGCGTGGCCCCATGTCTGCGCAAACGCCGCTCTGTCGCGGCTGAGGTTGCGGACGAGAATCATTTCCATGCCCAGCGAGGAGAACTGCGTGAGCGTGGCGATGAGCGCGACCACACCGGCGAAGGCGCCGTATTCGCGGCTGCCGAGCGCGCGGCCGATGAGGACGAAATAAACCGCCTGCGCGGCGAGCCCGGCGCTCTGGCCGGAGATCATCCAGATGGAGCCGCGGCGGAGAGATTCTTCGTTCACGGTGTCTTCCGCCGTGCGAGCAGTTCGGCGTAGAAATCTTCGAGGCGGGCGGTTTGCGTGGCGAGAGAAAAATGCGTCTCGGCTCGCCGGCGACCGGCCGTGGCAAGGCGCGCGGCGAGGGCCGGATCACTAAGGATGGCAGAGATCGCGCCGGCAAGGGCGCGATGGTCGCCGGACCGGACAAGCAAAGCAGTTTCGTCGTCGGCGACGGCCTCCTCAACGCCCGGTCCGCGGAATGCAGCGATGGGCAGGCCGATGGCCTGCGCTTCACAGAGCACGATGGGCAGCCCCTCGGTATCTCCGCTGGAGGCGACAACGCTGGGAAAGGCAAGAACGCTGGCGCGATGCATCAGGTCGCGGACGACGGCGGGCGGCTGCGATCCGAGGAAGGTGATCGGAGCATCGGAGGCGTGGGCCTGCTCACGGAGAGGGTCGAGCAGCGGTCCGTCGCCAACGATGAAGAGCCGGGCACCGGGATGTCGTTCGTGTACGACGGCCATCGCGCGGATCAGGTGGGCGCAGCCCTTCTTTTCGACCAGCCGGCCGACGAAGAGAACGATGGAATCGCGCGAGCGCGAGCGGAGCGGGTCGGGCGCGAAGAGGCTCAGATCCACACCGATGGACAGGGTGCGCAGCCTGCTCTCCGGCACGCCACGCTCGAGAGCCTGGCGGCGAAT
>JASHRH010000045.1 GCA_030037475.1 Acidobacteriaceae bacterium | reverse complement strand
TGGCGTTCTGAACCAGACCAGCAGGGAAAGATTTCTGGAGCGCGCGAAGCTGCGGCTCGGTGAGGCCGGGAACGACAACTTCGACCTCAAAGTCTTTCACGCGCAGCGGGCGAGCCGAGGGATCGGCTTTGACGTGGACGACGAGGCCCCTGGAGGGAAGCCGGTGAAGGCTGAGGTACTGGGCGACGAACTGGCCGACACATCCGCCCAAAGCAGCGAGGAGCAGCTCGGCGGGAGTCATGCCGTGGTCGGTGGCGCCATCCTGGGCGGGCTGGTCGAGGACCACGCGGTGCTGACGCGCCTCGGCAACGAAGCTGGCGCCTTCGCCGTACTGCAGGGTGACCTTCAAAGGAACAAACTCCAGGGAACACAATGACGAGAGCACGCGGCGGGCCACTGTGCGGAATCCCTGAAGGTCCGGCTTTTGGGTTCTTTCCAGGCGAAAACGGCGATGCGAGGGTGCGCCATGTCGCGCCAGCGTGGGGAATCTGCGCCATATCGCGCAGGTGCGGGTGGCGGCGGCCGCTGCTAAACTCTCTGGTACCCCAGCCATGAAACCCGGTTCTGGCCGCTCCAAGGTTCCCGGCAAGAAGACAACGCCCGCGAAGAGCGCAGGCGGGGAGGCGCGCGCGACAGCGCGGGCCGGAGTTGCTGTTGCGCCGCAGAGCGAGGTGCTTCGGGCGCTCGTGGATAACCTGGACGAGGCAGTGGTGGCGCTGGATCGTCAGGGCAGGGTGCAGTTCGCCAACGCGGCGGCGGAGCGGCTGTACGGCATTGCGCCTGAAGGGCCTCCGGTGGCGCAGTGGAGCGAGACGTATGGGATCTATCGGCCGGATCGGCGCACGCTGTGGCCAGCCGAGCAATTGCCGGGCGCGCTGGCGCTGCGCGGGCAAACGGCGGAAGCCGAGATGTACGTGCATCCACCGGGCGCGGCGGAGGGTTACTGGATCGCGGCGCGGGCGCGGCCGATCTTCAATGCGCATGGCGAAGTGCAAAGCGCGCTGGCGGTGTGGCGCGACATCAGCGAGGAGAAGCAGACGGCGGAGAGCCGGCGGCGGCTGCTGGCGATTGTGGAGAACACGCCGGACGCAGTATGCCTGACCGACGCGACGCTGAAGACGGTGTTCATCAACCGCGCGGGGCGGGAACTGCTGGGGCTGGGCGAGCACGACATGGTACAGAATTACCCGATGTTTGAGACGGATTTCGCAGGCCAGCGCGAGGTCGTCGATGCGGAGATTCTGCCGGCGCTGCTGCACGGCGATCCGTGGATCGGGGAATTCCGGCTGCGGCATGCGCGGACCGGGGCGGCGATCACGGTGGACATGCGGGCATTCGGGATCTTCGGCTCGTATGGGCAACTGCTCGGGATCGCGAGCGTGAGCCGGGACATCACGGCGCGGCAGCAGGCGGAGGAGACGCGGCAGCGGCTGGCGGCGATCGTCGAGTCCTCGCATGACGCGATCATCAGCGAATCGCTGGACGGCACGATCATGACGTGGAACCGCGGTGCGGAGCTGACTTTCGGGTACAAAGCGGACGAGGTGATCGGGAAGCCCATTACCGTGCTGGCATGGCCTGGGACCCAGGACGACATGCAGGCACTGCTGCGCCGGGTGCGGGAAGAAGAAGTTGTCGAGCACTACGAGACGCTGCGACGGCACAAGAGCGGACGACGGCTGGTGGTTTCGCTGACGTTGTCGCCGGTGCGCGACACATTGGGCAACGTCATCGGGATATCCAAGATTGCGCGCGACATTACCGAGCAGCGCGAGCGCGAGGAACTGGCGCGGCGGCAGACGCAGTTGCTGGATCAGGCGTACGAGCCAATGATCGTGCGCGATTCTGTGGACCGCATCGTCTCCTGGAACAAGGGAGCGGAACGGCTGTACGGGTGGACGGCGGCAGAGGCGCGGGGCCGCGTGACGCATGAGCTGCTGCAAACGGTTTTTCCAGAGCCTGTGGAGGAGATTGAGCGACGGCTGGAAGCCGAAGGGCACTGGGAAGGGGAATTGCGGCACCAAACGCGCGCGGGGCGGCTGGTGACCGTGCTGAGCCGCTGGACGCGCGAGCCGGGTATGGCCGAGCCACACGTGCTGGAGACGAATGTCGACCTGTCGGAGCGGCAGCAGCGGCTGGCGCTGGAAGAGCAGTCGCGGCTGGAACAGCGCTTCCGGCAATTGCTGGAGGCGGCGCCGGATGCGATTGTGGAAGTTTCGGCGGAGGGTCAGATCGTCCTGGTCAATCGGATCGCCGAGGAGATGTTCGGTTACCGCCGCGATGAGCTGATGGGGCAGTCGGTGGACCTGCTGGTGCCTGACGCAGTCCGACACCAGCACGTCCGGTATCGCGAAAGTTACCTGGAACATCCGCGGACGCGGCCGATGGGCAGCGGACTGGATCTGCACGCGCGGCGGCGGGATGGATCGTTGTTTCCGGTGGAGATCAGCCTGAGCCCGATCCAGACCGAAAGTGGGATGCATGTAACGGCGGTCATCCGGGACGTGACGGAGCGTAAGCGCGGAGAGCAGGAGGTGCGGCGGCTACAGTCGCAGTACACGAGCGATCTGGAAGCGCGCAACCGGGAGATCGAGCGGGCGAACCGGCTGAAGAGCGAGTTTCTGGCCAGCATGAGCCATGAGCTGCGCACGCCGCTGCATACCATCATCGGGTTCGCCGAGCTGTTGCAGGAGGGCGCGGAAGGCCCGCTGAATGAAACGCAGAAGCGGTTTGTGGAACATATTCATAAGGATTCCGGGCACCTGCTGGAGCTGATCAACGATGTGCTGGACCTGAGCAAGATCGAAGCAGGCGGACTGGTCCTGAAGCGGGAGCGGTATCCGCTGGAGCGGAGCATTGAGGAAGCTCTGGCGGCGATCCGGCCGGGTGCAGCGGCGAAGAACATCCGGCTGGAAGAGCGCGGGCCGACGGGCTGCGAGGTGGATGCCGATCCGCTGCGCGTGAAGGAGATGCTCTACAACCTGCTGAGCAACGCGGTGAAATTCACACCAGAGGGCGGGGCGGTGTGGGTCGAGAGCGCAGTGGAAGGGGGCTTTGCGCACATCACCGTCGGGGACACGGGGATCGGGATTCCGGCCGACGAGCAGGAGAACATCTTCGACAAGTTCTACCAGGTGGGGAATACGACGCGCGGAGTGAGGGAAGGGACGGGGCTGGGGCTGTCCATCACAAAAGAGCTGGTACAGATGCATGGAGGCTGGATGGAGGTGACGAGCACGCCGGGGCAGGGCAGCCGCTTTACCTTCACGCTTCCTATTCCGGAGACGGCAGAGGTATCCTAAGCGGTCCTCAATTCTCACGTTCATCGACGAGGTTGCAATTCCCGAGGCTGCGAAGCTGAGTTGCCGATGACCGAACTCGCCGGAAAACGCCGCATTCTGATTGCCGACGATCGTGCGAGCAGCCGCGAGCTGCTGCGGCTGGTGCTGGTGCGTGCCGGATACGACGTGATCGAGGCCGAAGATGGATTGGAGGCGCTGGAGCAGGCGCGCGCGGGGAATCCTGATCTGATTTTGCTGGACCTGCAGATGCCGCGGCTGGATGGTTATGGCACGCTGGCGGAACTGCGGCGCGAGGAGCGGTTCCGGACACTGCCGATTCTGGCGCTGACGGCGAGCGCGATGCGCGGGGATCGGGAGAAGATTCTCGCGGCGGGATTCACGGATTATTTGTCGAAGCCGGCGGGGCCGGAACTGGTGCGAGAGACGGTGGCGAAGTTGCTGGACGGGCGGAGCGAATAAGCCGCGGCTACCAGACTGTCCGCGGGTAGTGGCTCTGGATCTCGGCGTCGGACGAGAGAAGCCAGGCAAATCCATTCGCTTTAGCCTGGGCGACGATGATGCGGTCGAAGGGATCGCGGGTCCATTTCTCGTCGAGTGCGGCATCAATGATCGAAGGGTAATCAAGATCGCAGACGCGCACGCCGATCTCATGCGCCAGCTTGGTGAGAAGATCGCGAGCGGGCAGGAGAATGCGCTGGATTTCGCGCAGATACTCGAGCTCCATGAGGACCATCGGCGAGAGCAGCAGGTCATCGTTCTCGATGCGGTCGCGGGCCGCCGGGCTGATGCGCTGGAGATTGCCCTCAGCGAGCCACACGGCCACATTCGTGTCCAGGTAGGAGATCACAGGTCGGCCCAGTCGCGCTGCCACGCCTCGATCATCTCCTGCTGCCAATCTTTCTGCTCCAGATCGGTCGCCACCGGATTGACGATTTGCAGTGGTGTCACTCGATCGAGTCGCGTCGCGGGAAGAACTTCGGCCTGAACGCGGAAGAGGCGTCCTTTGTGGGTAAAAGAAACTTCTTCACCTTTGGCCGCACGATTGACGAGATCAAAAATTTCGCGGCGGAATTGGGAGATTGGAATCGCCATAAGCGCCAATATAGCACATATTGTACATTAGTTGCTGTACCGTATGTACATCAAGATCTTATGGAGCTATAAAAGCCTATATTTCTTCATCTTGTAGCGAAGGGCGTCGCGGCCGATGCCAAGGGCGCGGGCAGCCTGAGACTGATTGCCCTTCGCGCGTTCGAGAGCGGAGACGACGAGCTGGCGCTCGTGATCCGCAAGGGACCCATCGGTTTCAGATGGGTGTTCTGTGGTCATGTTTGTCTCGCTGACAGGCACAACAGCTGGAGCAGGCGCCGCTGTCGGCGAGGCCGTTCCGCTCAGCACCGACGGAGGCAGATCGCCGACGTCGACTTCCGGGCCTTCGGCCATCATGCAGGCGTGACCGAGTGCGTTTTCCAGTTCGCGGACGTTGCCGGGCCAGGAGTGGCGCTCGAGGGCGAGGCGCGCACGGGGAGTGAGGCCGCGGATCGCTTTGCCATATTCGCGGGCGAAGCGGTCGAGGAAATGGCGGATGAGCAGCGGGAGATCCTCTTTGCGTTCGGCGAGCGAGGGCACGGGGATCTCGACCATCGTGAGGCGGTACCAGAGGTCCTCGCGGAACTGGCGGTCGGCGACGGCCTGGCGCAGATTACGGTGCGTGGCGGCAATGACGCGCACGTTGACCTTGCGCGTATGGAGCGAGCCGACCCGCTGAATTTCCTGATTTTGGAGGGCACGCAGCAGCCTGGCCTGGGTGGAGATCGGCATGTCGCCGATTTCGTCGAGAAAGAGTGTGCCTTCGCTGGCGGCTTCGAAGAGGCCGGGCTTGTCGCGGTCGGCTCCGGTGAACGCGCCTTTAACGTGGCCGAAGAGCTCGCTCTCGAAAAGCGTTTCCACGACGGCGGAGCAGTTGAGGACGACGTATTGGCCTTTGACGCCGCTGCGGGCGTGGAGCGCGCGGGCGACGAGATCCTTGCCGGTGCCCGTGGCGCCCTGGATGAGCGCGGAGCGATAGTGCGGCGCGATGCGGCGAATGCGGGCGAAGAGTTCCGCCATGGGCGCGCTGTTCCCGATGAGGCCTTCGAATTCGGACTCGTTGCCGGCGGCCTGGCGGCGGCGCGCGTCTTCAATGAGCCGGCCGACGCGCTCGCGGAGCAGCGGGAGGCGAATGGGCTTCTCGAGATAATCGGCCGCGCCCCTGCGAATAGCCTCAACGGCGGTTTCGGTGGTGTAGTGCGCGGTCATCAGCACGACGTCGGTGGCGGGCGCAAACTCCATGATGCGGCTCAGCACGTCGAGGCCGGACATTTCCGGCATCACGAGGTCGGTGAGGACGAGCTGGGGGCGGATGCGGCGGATGAGGGCGAGGGCTTCGCTGGGCCGCGACGCGGTGTGGATGGCGACGCCTTCGCGGGAGAGCGCGGCGGAGAGCAATTCAAGACTGCCGGGATTGTCGTCGAGGATGACGATGGAGAGGGCCATAGGGAGCGTGGGAAGACGGTTCCATCTTAATGGATGGAGGCGGGCGGGGTGGCAGGCTCCGATGTTTGAAGGAGAAGGGGTTTCCTACAAGGATGAGCTGTTCGCTGGAACCCTTTCGTCGGCAGGGGCACCGCATTCCTCGCAATATTTGGCCAGCGGCGAAATACGATGGCCATTTAGGCATCGGCGAACCCGGTTGGCGGTCTCGGCATGCATTGCCGAATAGAGCACGACTACCGGTGTCAGGTAAAAGATCAGAAGCACGCCCGACATGGAGCGAGCTTGGTTAGCGGGCGTGTCCATCCCTCCACCGAAGACGAACGGAAATGCGAAGAACCCCACACACGCGTACCCAAAAACGACATAAAACGCGTGTCTCATCCATGGCGGACAACCGCGTAAGGCTGCCCGCCACAGGTCCTTCTGTTTGAAGTCGCGGGTCAGCCGGTTCATCACGAGAACGGCAGGTAAAAAAACTACGAATGCGCCCGGAGCAATAAGTTTGAAGTAGTGGTCAAAAGGCCAAACGAACCCACCCAGAGCCGACACATGGATGGCCAGCATTGCCGCCAATCCGATTGCCGCCAGAATGAAAAACGGTAGCAGGAGCGCGGCCATTGTGGCATTGTCTCACCCTCGCACAATTTGGAGAAGATGATATGCAGTGGTTCGAGGACAGCATCCACAATGGGAACACGCCTCCCCTCCGGGGCCGGTCACCCACGAGCGGCGGGGTACGGCCTAACGCCCCTGCCTGTTTTACGCGTGGCTGGCAGCTCTGCGGATGAAGTGAACAATGAGGAAGATCACAAACAGCGCCAGCAGAATGTGAATCGCCGCCACGGCGATGTGGAACGCGAGAAAGCAGATCAGCCAGGCGATCAAAAACAGAATCGCAATTGCCAGCCACATAGGAAACCTCTTTCCGGAGAACGCCGATCAGGGGCGCTTCTTTTCTGTCGGATGGGAAAGGGAATCAAGAGTTTGCTCCGGAGGGGTCGGCGGTGCATGAGCCAGCAACCCGCGCGGGGGCTGAGACTGGAAAAAGCAATCGCAGTCCTTCATCGCTCCGCTCCTCAGGATGACAGCGCCTGAGATTGGTGAGAACCGGCGGCGTTGGGTGCGTCGCAGGAGCAGGCTGCGCGATATGACGCAGCAGAGTCCTGCGCAGTGGCGCAGAGCGCAGGCAGCACGCAGGTACTGTGTCCTGTGTGCTGGCGCACAACAGATCGTGATTTCAATCACATGGCGAATCGCATCCGGGCGCGTGCGAGTTTTGGCACGAGGCTTGCTTTATCTCCGGGCAACGCTCCCCAGGAGATCGAACATGGAAAGATATCAGGGTTGTCAGGACTGTCCGGCGCGCGGCAAGCACATGTTCTGCGGCATGGATGATGCCGCGGTACAGAAGTTCGATTCCATCGGAACCCAGGTGCAGTTCAGCAGCGGCGCCGTGATTTTCCGCGAGGGCGACAACTGCGGATCGGTGCACGTGCTGTGCTCGGGGCGGGTGAAACTTTCGGCCACCAGCCGCGAGGGGCGGACGCTGATCCTGAAGATTGCCCGCGCGGGCGAAGTGCTGGGGCTCTCTGCGGCGCTGGCCAATCAGCCGTATGAAGTGACTGCGGAGACGGTGGAACCGGTCCGGCTGAAGACCATCCGGCGGCAGGCGCTGCTCGACTTTCTGGATCGCAACCCCGACGCCAGCATGAGGGCCGCGCGCACAGTCGCGCAGGAGTATAAGGCGGCGTTCAGCGAGGTTCGGCGGCTGGCGCTGCCGGCAACGGCTTCGGGCCGCGTGGCCGGCCTGCTGCTGGAGTGGACGCGCGAGCAGCGTCCGGCGGGCGCGCCGCAGGGCCGCTGCATGATGACCCTGACGCACGAGGAGATCGCCTCGATGACGGCAACAACCCGCGAGACGGTGACGCGCGTGCTGGGGCAGCTCAAGCGCGATCAGCTGATTCAGATTCGCGGTGCGGCGCTGACGGTGCTGCAGCCCCAGGAACTGGAGCGAATGGCGGTCTGATCGAGTTTCTCCCGGAACTGCTGGATTCGTCCTGTAGCGCTTTTCGGGCAGCCCGCAAGGGCTGCCTTTTTTCTGCGGGTGGGCTTCGATCTCCAGGGATGACCGGAGAGCGTGGCTGCACGAGATTTCCACGCCTGAAGGCCGAGGCTTCTACCGTCGTGCCGCTGGCGCGGCAGCGCCTGGCGCATAAGGCCGCTTACTCGGTCAGAATACCAGGCTGTATCGACATATAGTCGCTGCCATCTGCAGCTAAGTTCTCGAAGGGGAACAACGAAATGCAGGTTCTTCGACTCGCCGCCTGAATTCCTGCTGCGCCAACTTCAGGCGCAGCAGATTCGGCTGGCTCGCTCAGGATGACAACTTGTTTTGATTCAGCAGATTCTCTCGAAGCTATCTGTCGATACAGCCTAGTTCTGATACCAGGGAATGTTGATCACGACGATGCGTTGATTGCCGCGCACCAGGAGCATCAGCTTCAGCAGGCTGGAACGCTGGTTGTGGAGCAGGTTTTCCCACCAGTGGCGGACGACAAGTTCGGGCACGAGCACGGCAATGTGGCGATCGCCGTGGCTCTGCTCTTCGGCGAGGATGTAGTCGAGGATGGGGGTGAGAATGAGCCGGTAGGGCGACTGCAGGCGCACGAGCCTGGGTTCGGAGAGGCCCGCCGCGCGCATCGGCTCCGCAATATTCTTCTGCCAGATGAGAGCCAGCTCATCCTTGCCGTGCTCAACGTCGGGCGAATCGACATGGACGATCTGGAGGTCCGGCGAGATGGACAGGGCGAAACGAATGGCCTTGGCCGAAATGCGGCTCCAGCGATCCATGGGAATGATGACCAGAGGAGGATGGATGTTGGTAACCTGCAGCGGGCCGGGACAGGCGGTTTCCCAGCCGATGCGCTGATAGTGACGGTTCACTGCCATCATGAGCAGAATCATGCAGGGGATGAGCAGCGCGGTGATCCACGCGCCGGCGGTGAACTTGGTGGCCAGGACGACCAGGGTCGTGATGCCGGTAGCGAACGCGCCCAGGCCGTTCACCATCATGCGTGCCTTCGAGCGGTGTCCTCCTTTTCGTTGCCAGTGAACCACCATGCCGGCCTGCGAAAGGGTGAAGGCGAGGAAGGCGCCGATGGCGTAGAGCGGAATAAGACGGTCGGTAACGCCGCCGAAGAGGGTCAGCAGCGAGGCGACCAATGTCACCAGGACGTAGATTCCCCAGGAATAGAGCAGACGGCGACCGCGGAAGGTGAAGACGTGGGGCAGATAGCCGCGCAGGGCGATGGCGCGGGTGAGCCGCGGGAAATCGGCGAAGGCGGTGTTCGCGGAGAGCGCCAGCACCAGCAGGATGGAGCCGATGGTGACGTAATAGAACCATCCCCGGCCCAGAACCGCGGCAGTAAGCTGCGAAAGCACGCTCTGGTAGTGGGGACTGCCGGGATCTGTGGCGCCAATGTGGTAGATGCGGCAGAGCACCGCGATGCCGGCGAGCAGGATCACCAGGAAAGCGATGATGATGGTGAGGGAGCGCCGGGCGTTTTTGGTGGTGGGCTGGCGAAAGGCCATCACGCCGTTGCTGACGGCTTCGACGCCGGTCATCGCGGTGCAGCCGCTGGAGAAGACCTTGAGCAGGAGCCACGCGCTGACGGCCGCGGCGACGGGAGGCAGTGCCGGCGGCGCGACCACCGGAGCGGGATGGCCTCCGGTGAGGACGGCGCGCACCACGCCGACGCCGATGACGACGAGCAACGTGGCGAGGAACAGATATGTGGGGATGAGAAAGATCCCGCCGGTTTCGCGCATACCGCGCATGTTCACCAGCGTGAGCAGAGCCAGTACCCCCAGGCAGAGGCCGAGAGTGTGCGGCTGGAGCGAGGGGACAGCGGAGATGAGCGCGCCCACTCCGGCGGAGATGCCGACCGCGGCCGTCAACACGTAGTCGATCATGAGCGCCGCGGCGGCCAGCAGGCCCGCGCGATAGCCGAGGTTCTCGCCGGCAACGGTGAACGAACCGCCGCCGTGCGGATAGGCTTCGATGGTCTGCGAATAGGAGAAGTAAAGAATGGCGAGCAGCGCGAGAATGGCCGCCGTAATGGGGACGATGTAATGGATTCCGGCAAGGCCGAGCGGAATGAGCAGGGTCAGCGCGGCTTCCGGGCCGTACGCAGCGGAGCTCAGCGCGTCCAGGCCGAAGATGGGGATGCCGGCGGCCGGGCCGATGTGTTCGGCGCGTTCTTCGGAGGTCGCCAGCGGTCGTCCAAAGAGCAGGTCAACGATCTGCATGGGTCTGGGTAAGAATCGCAGAAAAGGAGGTCACCTGCTCAGATGTGTTGTGAAAAAGTGCGCCATGTACCCGTAGGCTTCGCGCGATTCGGGCAGGCTGACGTCGTTCCAGAAAGCGTGTGGCAGGCCCTCGAAAACAATGAGCTGGGCGGAGTCGCCGGCGCGCAGAAAGGCACGGTCCAGAATGGTGGTGCCGCTGAGCAGCATGTCACGCTCACTGGAGATGAAGAGCGTCGGCGGCAGGCCGCGCAGAT
>JASHRH010000408.1 GCA_030037475.1 Acidobacteriaceae bacterium | reverse complement strand
GTCCGCGTCGCGGCGGAGTTCGCCCAGGCTGGGATCAACGAGCGGCTGGAGCGGGAGTTCTCGTCCCGGCCGACGGACGAGCCACCGATCACCGAGTCCGAGCTTCCTCTTCAGTGAGGACTCGCCGTCCCGGCGATGTTAGTCGTCGTACTCCCTGGGTAACGTTACTCAGATCCTTGGGATGGGGTACCCCCCTTGTGGGGGGTGTTTTTCCAGTTGATTGATTCCGGGCATGTTGACTCTAGTTACCGATTTGACATCGGGGTTATCTTCTTCGACATCCCCGTCAGGTTAGGGCTTTTCGCCCGCCCCTGTCGGAACTGGGTGCCCCACCCTTGTTCGCAGCTTCATCGCGGACAGGGTGGGTTGAGATGATCGATGATGACGGACGAGCATCCACCTCCGGGAAAGGAAAAGGCTCGCCACCGGCGAGCCTTTGGATATTTCTCCCTATTTTCAGGATAGCAGGTTGAAGGAATTAGACCGCCAAATTTCTTTGCGGATTTTGGCGGGGAAGTGGTGTGGAATCAGCGGGGATTACTTCGGTTTGGACGCTCGCCTCTTGACAGTTTCGAGGACGAGTCCGTCGGGACCGATCAGAACCCACCCTATCGTCCAACACCAGGACGATAAGGGTGGGTTTACGAAGAGGTGGGTTGAGAAAAACGAGGCGGGCTGATCCCTATCCGCTGCTGCCGTTGCGCGGTCCATTCGGAGGCGATCTCGACGGTTCCCTCAATCCCTGTGGCGTAGTGCGGAAAGCTGCTCCACGCCCAATCCTTGGGGTTGGCGACCAAACCGCGCTTCACGGGATTCCGGTGCATGTAGCTTCGTCCCACATCTGCCAAAACCGGGCAGATGTGGGGCACCCGCACCCGACATCGAGACGCTGACCCGCCGGTAATCTTGACCGCAAGTGGCTGCGCTGTAGCCTTCCTGCATGGCGCACGGCATCGTCCGGTATCAGCAGACAGGCGATCAGCACTTTGTCACCTTCAGTTGTTTCGGACGGAAGCCGCTGCTCGGCTCGCCGTCCGCGCGAGCCCTCTTCGAGCGGTCTTTGGAGACGATGCGCCGCCGATATGGTTTCCTTGTGATCGGCTATGTGGTGATGCCGGAGCACGTGCATTTACTGGTGACGGAGCCGGAACGCGGGCCGCTGGCCACGGCGATTCAGGCGATCAAGATCTCCGTGGCGCGGCAGTCGCAGCAACGGCCGTTCTGGCTGCATCGCTACTACGACTTCAACGTCTTCTCCGAGCGGAAACGCGGAGAGAAGCTGGAGTACATCCACTCCAATCCCGTGGCACGCGGTCTGGTCGAGCGACCGGAGGACTGGCTGTGGTCGAGCTATCGGCACTACTGTACTGGCGTGGCCGGGACGGTCGAGATCGAATCCTGGTGGACGGCGCGCCGGCGGAAGGGGTTGCCGCTGGGAAGGATTTGAGGCCCGTTTACCCACATCTGCCAAAAGCAGGCAGATGTGGGGCACCCGCCGCACCCGCCGGGTTTATGACCGCGAGGGCTCAACGTACTTGCGGCCCACGACCTGATAGCGGCCGGAGAGGACGCGGGCGGGAGAAGGTGCGGGCGTCGTCGTCGGGGAGGACCACGAGGGTGACCCGCCGGAGCCTGCGTGAGCAATAGAGCCACTTCCTATCGCTCACAAGACGTGGTATGGTGAGCGATAGAAAGGTCTGCTATCGCTCATGACCTGGAACTGGCAACGTCCGGACTGGCCCAATTTCAAGTGGGATGGCTCGCGGCTTGCCCCCGATGAAGAGAAGTTCCTGCTGGGTGCGGGCGTTGCCATTGGCACCGTCAAACATCTGGCTGACGACGAGCGCGATCAGCTCATGGTCGAACTGATGAGCGGCGAGGCCGTCACCACATCGGCGATTGAGGGTGAAGTTCTGAATCGGGCCAGCGTCCAGTCGTCCATCCTGCGACAGCTCGGCCTCGTCTCTGCCGACCAACGGCGCGCGATGCCCGCCGAGGAGGGTATAGCGGAAATGATGGTGGATCTCTATCGATCATTTCCCCGGCAACTGTCGGGTGAAACGCTCTTCGCGTGGCATCGGATGGTGACTTCCGGCAGGAGGGATCTCACCGATATTGGACGATACCGGAGGAGCCAGGAGCCGATGCAGGTTGTCTCCGGGCCGATCGGCGCTCCCACGGTGCATTTCGAGGCTCCGCCCTCCGGTCAGGTGCCAGCCGAGATGAAGCGATTCATCGCCTGGTTCAATCGCACAGCGCCCAGTGGCAAGGAACCCCTGCCGGCGATCACGCGCGCGGGCACAGCCCATCTGTATTTCGAATCGATCCATCCATTCGAGGACGGGAACGGCCGAATTGGGCGGGCGGTGGCGGAAAAGGCCATGACGCAGAGCTTCGGCCAGCCGGTGCTGGTTGCGCTGGCGACGACCCTGCTGGCACACCAGAAGAGATACTACGAGGCTCTGGAAAGAGCCAATCGGCGGAACGACATCACAGAATGGCTGGTCTGGTTTGCTGAAATCACATTAGAAGCGCAGCGCCGAAGCATCGGCCTGGTGGAATTCACGATCGCCAAAGCGAAGCTGCTGGACCGGCTGCGCGGCCAAATCAACGAGAGGCAGCAGAAGGCGCTGCTGCGCATGTTCCGGGAAGGTCCTGAAGGGTTCAAGGGCGGCCTGAGCGCCGGTAATTACAGCACGATCACCGGCGCATCGCCGGCCACGGCAACCCGCGACCTGGCTGATCTGGTGGAGAAGCGCGCGCTCCTCCGTGCGGGCGAGCGCAGACATGCCCGATACACGCTGAATTTCACTCCACCGGGAGAAGGAAAATCCTAATCGTGGCACCCGGATCCGTTCCCAGCCGGGATTCTCGGTCTATGAGCGCGAAGGCTCGACGTACTTGCGGCCCACGACCTGATAGCGGCCGGAGAGGACGCGGGCGATGGCCTCTGGGTAGGCCTGGTGCTCCTCGTCGAGGATGCGGGCGGCGAGGGAGTGGGCATCGTCCGACGGCAGGACGGGGATGGCGCGCTGGAGGACGATGGCGCCGTGGTCGAGCTGCTCGTCGACGAAGTGAACCGTGCAGCCGGCCACCTGGACGCCGTAGTCGAAGGCCTGATGCTGCGCGTCGAGGCCGGGGAAAGCCGGCAGCAGCGAGGGATGAATGTTGAGGATGCGCTGCGGGAAGGCCTGGACGAAGCTGGGCGAGAGCAGGCGCATGTAGCCGGCGAGGCAGACGAGATCCACTTCGTG
>JASHRH010000407.1 GCA_030037475.1 Acidobacteriaceae bacterium | reverse complement strand
AGAGCGGGCGGCAAAGGTCTACCAGAACATCACGCCGCTTCAGCCGGAGGACATGGCGGACGCGATTGTGTGGGCAGCGACGAGACCGGCGCACGTGAACGTTGCGCGCGTGCTGCTGACGACGATCGACCAGGCGAATTCGATCATGTTGAATCGCAGGGAGTAGGGTTCAGAGGATACAACTGGTCTCATAAATGCCTTGCGCTCAAATATGGCTCGAGTGCGACCCACCATCGAAGCGGGTCGCAAGCCGCTCGCCTGGGCCGAGAACCTATTGATGAGACCAGTTCTGGGGTATAGAGAATGGCTCAGTGCTGAAGCGTGGCGCCGGGCAAAATGCGTACAGTCGCCACGAACTTTTTGCAACCTGCAAAGGATATGAGGTTCTTGTAGCAAGTGCCATTCTGCAAGCAGACCTCTACCTCGTCCGCGGCCGGCAGCAAGAAGGATCCAAGTCCCGCAATGGGGGCTTCGGCATAATTGACCGCCCCGGCCCACCCCTGAAGGTCGATGCGTGAGTTTAATTCAGTCGCGTAAGCCTGGACGCGAACGAGCTGACCCGTTACCTCGTCGGTCCAGAGGAGACCGGTGAGGCCCGGATAACTTTTGATGCCATTGACGATCAATGGAAAACGCAGGTTATTGGCGGCATCGAACTCAAACGCAAAGAGGGAGGCGCTCCCTGAGGGCAGTTTCTGCACGCCCCGATACACAAAATGGGTATGTGCTGCTGGATCGAAGATGGACTCGACCTCCCTGCCGAACTGCGCCAGAGACAACCAACCGGGAACACCTCGCAGCCGCGGGTCGTACGGCCAGAAATCCGAATATCGATCTGTGCCTCGGGCAAGAAACGTGACGTCCATCGATAAGGTGTCTATTGGTTGCCAGAAAGGTGGTGGCCCGGCGCCAATGCTGCGCTGCATGGTTTCTTTGCAGAGAAAATCCGGGAGATTCCGGGGCGAAAGCGCGAACCGGCACGCATTCATGAGTCCGGAGTATTGCGAATTGCCGCTCAGAACCTGTCGACAGCGGGCGGTCGTCGTATCGGTCCAGGTGGGAATTGCCGCAGGAGCCGTCGGACGAGCGACAGGGAAGGGCAGGTCGAGACCTAGGAGAGCGCCCGTACGCAGAGCTGTCGTGTCGAGTGCAATCGTGATGCGCTTTCCGTCAGGTTGCAGTAGGTCGATGTCCCTCTTGCGAATTCGAAATTTGACGGGATCGTTGAGCTTCCAGGAGAGGGGACGGGAAGCAGGACGGTTCAGGCGAATCGCATAGGTCTGGCTGTTCTGCTGAATATAGATTTCATACAGTGTGGCGTCTCCCTGGGGAGCGGACTCGATCCTCACGATGCGTCCCACTTCATATTGCGGCTTGGTCTTGCCATACGCTCCTGTAAGCGGGAGCAGAGCCAGTGCAGCCAGGACCGGTAGCCATCGAGCCATGCGCGGCATTATAGTCGGGCAGAGCGTCAGAGCGCCGCGAGCTTCGACTCGATATCGGCGAGGGCCGCTTCGAGGGCGCGGCGGCGAATGGGATTCGAGGTGCGCTCATCGAGGATGCGTTCACGCTGGAGCTCGAGGGCCATGCGCTGGCGCAGGCGGTTGGCCTGGGCGGCAGCGTCCTCTTCGTGCGGGGCGGACGCGGCGGGCGACTCGCACTGTGACTGCTCGACCTGATCTTCCACGGATTTGCTTTCCCATCCTCTGGCCATAGTTCTATGGTAGTCCGCAGAGGGCCAGAATGCTGCATCCCAAACTTACTGTGCAGGATCGGTGATTGCATGAAAGCCTGGAGAATTCCTTCGTTCGGACTGGAAAACCTGGAACTGGCCACGCTGCCGGAACCGAAGCCGGGACGCGGCGAGGTGCTTGTGAAGGTGCACGCCGTGTCGTTGAACTACCGCGACCTGATGATCGTGCTGGGCAAATACAATCCGCGGATGCACTTGCCGCGGATTCCCTGCTCGGACGGCGCGGGCGAAGTCGTCGCCGTGGGCGAGGATGTCACGCGCGTGGCCGTGGGCGATCGCGTGGCTGGAATCTTTATGCAGAACTGGCTCGATGGCGAGGCCGACGCGAAGAAGATTCGGGGCGCGTTGGGCGGTGATATCGACGGAATGCTGGCCGAATACGTAGTGCTCCGCGAAGACGGAGTGGTGCGCGTGCCCGATCATTTGTCGATGGAAGAAGCGGCGACGCTGCCGTGTGCGGCCGTAACGGCATGGAACGCTGTGGTGCATGCAGGGCGCGTGAAGGCTGGCGACGTGGTGCTGACGCAGGGGACGGGCGGTGTGAGTATGTCTGCGCTCCAGTTTGCGAAGATGCTGGGCGCCCGTGTGCTGGGCATGTCGAGCAGCGACAGGAAATTGAAGCGCGCGACGGAGCTGGGGCTGGACGCGGGCGTGAATAATCGCGCCACGCCGGAGTGGGATGCGTGGGTGACAGAACAGACAGGCGGGCGCGGCGCGGATCTGGTAGTGGAAGTCGGGGGCGCGGGGACATTCTCGCGCTCGCTGCGTTCGCTGCGCATTGGCGGAACTTTGGCGCAGATCGGGGTGCTGAGTCCGTCGGCGGAAGGCCTCGAGATTCCGCTGCTGCTGCACCGGCAGGTGCATTTACGCGGTATTTATGTCGGGTCGCGGGCGCATTTCGAGGAGATGAACCGGGCGATCGCACAGGCAAAACTAAAACCCATGGTGGATGAAGTGTTTAGCTTCGAGGACGCACCGAAGGCGTTGCGGCGCATGCACGACGGTGCACACTTTGGTAAGCTGGCGATCCGCGTGGCAAGGTGAATTTTCGCGCGAAAGAGGCGACTTTTTCACGGCAGATGCATCTGAAGGATTGCGCTGGACGATCTGGAAAGGAGCGCGATTCATGAAGACCTTGAGTATCTGCCTGCGCGCGATTCTCAACTTTTTTACGGAGATTCTGTTCGGCTGTAGTCATTCGAGGCTGTCGCGCCCGTTCACTCTGAACGACGAAACGTATGAGGTATGCCTGGACTGCGGAAAACAGATTTACTACTCCGCGCAGGAGATGCGCCCGCTGACGCCATGGGAAGTGCGGCGAATGAAGGCGGCGCAGGCTGGTGAGGTGAAAGTGGTGCCGATTGCGCCATCGAGGCCGCACCTGGTGCCCACCAGCGAACGAGAGTCCAATCTCGCAGCCTGAGGCTGCCGCAATTGCATTTTGGGACAGGGAGCGCTTTGGCGCTCCCTTTTCTGTTGGAGGGCTACAACTGGTCTCATCAATGCCTTGCGCTCAAATATGGATCGAGTGCGACCCGCCATCGAGGCGGGTCGCAAGCCGCTCGCCTGGGCCGAGAACCTGTTGATGAGACCAGTTCCAGGCAGCCGGGACTAAGATAAACACATTGACTCCCTGCAAATGACGCGGACACTTTTAACTCGGCTCTTGCTGGGCGTGCTGGCGCTGGCGGTGGCTGGCTGCGGCACGATGAATTTTCCTGCCCGCGCCGGGAGTGGCGGACTGGAGATTGCGGCCTCGTCCTCGGCGACCACGACGAATGGGCAGATTGCGCTCCGCGCAACGGGCCCGCTGGGCGAAATGCCGGCCGTGAAGTGGAGCATCGTTTCCGGAACGAATGCGGCTGCGCTGGGGCAGGGCAGCGTGGACGCGACGGGCGTCTACACGGCGCCGGGATCGACCTCCGCGGATAGCATCACGGTGCGGATTGAAGCGCAGCGAAGGGATGATCCCGCGGGTGCGGCGTGGACGACGATCACCGTGAAGCCGGGATTTGTGCAGCCGCTGCTGCCGCAGGATGTGGCGCTGACGCCGGGCGCGACCGCCGAGGTTACGGCGGAAATTGCGGAAGTGAATGCCGGCGGCGTGAGCTGGTCGCTGGCCGCCGCGCCGCAGGGCGAATCGGCGCTGCCGGCAGGCGTGCTGGGTGCGGTCAGTGGGAGCGCCTGCCAGCGCAGTGAGGATCATTTCACCACCTGCACCGTGACCTACAGCGCGCCGAGCGCGATGCCCGCGCAGCCGGTGTACCTGGTGGCGACAGTGAATACGGGCGGAGCAACCGCGCCGCTGCGCGTGCTGGTGGATAACCGCGGGATTGTCAGCGATCCGGTGGCGAACCAGACGATTCAGGCGGGCATGGCGGCGCTGGGTAGTTCCGGCGGAAACGACGGCGATTACGACACGTATCAGGACGCGAGCGGCGACTCGTATCTGGCGGATTGCTGCGGAGGCACGCTGGGCGCGCTGGTCGAGGATCAGCAGGGGAACCAGTTCATCCTGAGCAACAATCACGTGCTGGCGGAGTCGGACCAGGGACGCGTGGGCGACACGATCGATCAGCCTGGGCTGATCGACGGTGCGTGCACGCCGCTGAATCGGCCGGGGTCGGTCGTGAATCCGGTGGCAACGCTGAAGTATGTGGTGCCGCTGGCTTCGACACAGACAAATGTAGATGCGGCGCTGGCGCTGGCTGCGCCGGGAGCGATTGATCCGACGGGGGCAATTCTGGGCCTGGGCGCCCCGGGAGTGGATGGTCAACTGAGCGCGGCTCCGCCGATGGCCGGCATGGGCGAAAAGCTGACCGCAGCCAATCTGGGCATGGACGTGGCGAAGAGCGGCCGGACGACTGGATTGACCTGCTCAGATATCGACGTCGTCGCGCTGACGGTGAAGATCGATTACTACAGGGACTGTGCGGAGACCGAGCCGTATACGACAAAGACCTACACAAACCAGATCGGGATCAGCGGCGCGCATTTTACCGACAGTGGCGACTCCGGCGCGCTGGTGCTGGACGCGGCCAGCTCGCAGGCGATTGGGCTGTACTTTGCCGGCGGGACAGATGGCGATGGGCACGGGCTGAGCGTGGTGAATCCGATTGGCGATGTGCTGCGCGAACTGAGCGAGCAGGCCGGCAGCCGGATGAGCCTGGTGGGAACGGCAACGCCGCACGCAATTGCGTGCCTGCGGTACGATCCGGCGGTGCCGAGCGCCCCGCCCGCGATCACGCCGGCGCTGCGCAGCCAGGTGCAGGCGGTCGCCGATGAATCGCTGGCGATGCTGCGTCAGCGCGGAGCGCTGGGAACGACGGCGGGTGCGAGCCTCGATGATCCGGGGCAGCCGGCGGTGATTGTTTACGTGGCGAATGCCAATGCGCAGGTTCCGCAGACCATCGACGGCGTGCGCACGCAGGTGATCGTCGCTGATCCGGCAGTGGTGGCGCGCGGCCAGGCGCCTGCGATGCCCGCAGTCGAGCCAGGACTGCATCTGACGGCGGCGGCACTGGCGCATGCAAAGGCGGTGGTGGAGCAGGTTGCGCCAGGGTTGATGACGGATCCGGCGATTTTCGGCGTGGGCGTCACCCAGAGCCGCGACAACCCCGCGGAAGCCGCGCTGCTGGTGCTGGTGGACATCGGGCAGACTCCGCAGTCGATGCCGGCGACAATCGATGGCCTGCGCGTCGAGTATCTGCGCCTGCATCGCTTCCACACCACACGCGCGCGCGGCTTCGCACCGGAGCGGACGACGGCGTGCTCGCTGAAGGGGCTGCGGCCCAGGAACAGCAGTCAGCGGTAAAGCGGCTGGCAGTCAGGGATGGAGAAGCCAGCGATCAGGGTAGCCGGGTGAGGTAGAACCGGTTGCATAAATGCCATCTTGAAAGGGCACGACTTCACAGCTTGCGGAAAACTCGATTCTTTGAAGGGGTCCGGCTTCAGCTGGGCCGCAAATGCCACACAATCAATCCGGCCTTGAGGCCCTGAGGGAAGATTCTTGCAATCTTCACTTGTCCTTCCTCTTCAGTCATGCCACCAGAGCCGCATAAACATTGGGGCTTCAGCCCCTGAGGAAATCTTCCTGTGCCCTCTGGCCTGTTTATGCAACCGGTTCTGGCAAGTTACCGAATCGGTGTTATTCCGCGTCTTACCCTTGCAGCGCGGCGACAGTTTCCGGAGCCGGACTTCCCTGGCGGAACTGGCCTTCCCAGCGCGCGATCACAGCGCAGGCCAGGCAGTTGCCGGCGACGTTGATGACTGTGCGGCCCATGTCCATGAGGGCATCGACGCCGAGGATGATAAGGATCGGCGCGCTGGGCAATCCAAACATGGAAGCCGTGGCCAGCAGCAGCACCAGAGCGGAGCGCGCCACGCCGGCGACTCCCTTGCTGACGAGCATCAGCACGCCGAGCATCAGCATCTGGCGGCCAAAGCTCATGTGGATGCCCGCTGCCTGAGCCGTGAAGATCGACGCGACGGAGAGATAGAGCGCGGAGCCGGCCATGTTGAAGGCGTAGCCAGTGGGGATGATGAAGGCGACGATGCCGCGCGGCACGCCGAAGGCTTCCATGGCCTCCATGGCGCGGGGCAGCGCGGCCTCGCTGGTGCTGGTGGCAAAAGCGATGGTGGCCGGTTCGGCGACAGCGCGCAGGAATCCGCGCAGCGGGATGCGCGCGAGCAGAGCGGCGGGCAGCATGCCGACGAGGACAAAGACGAGGAGCGCGACGTAGAGGGTGAGCATCAGCTTGCCGAGGCTGAACATGACGCCGGGGCCGGATTGCGCGACGGTGTACGCCAGTGCCGCGCCCACGCCGACGGGCGCGTAGTACATGACGTAATTCGTGAAGACAAACATCGCGTCGGTGAGCGATTCGGCCACGCGCAGCAGTGGTGCGCGGCGGGCTTCGCTGAGGCGGCCGAGCGCGAGGCCGAAGAGGATGGCGAAGACGGCGACCTGGAGAATGTCGTTGCTGGCGACCGCGGAGGCGATGTTGTCCGGGAAGATGTGGACGAGGAACTGCTGCCAGCTGAGCGCTTGCGTGGCGGTGACCGAAGCCGCACGAAGACCGTGGGCGTGGGCGACATTAAGGCTGGCGCCGACACGGTCGAGGTCGATGGCGGCGAGACCGATGAGCAGTGCGATGGTGGTAAGCACCTCGAAGTAGACGAGCGATTTGACGCCGAGGCGCCCGACGGCGCGGCCGTTGGCATGGCCGGCGATGCCGGTGATGAGCGTGCCGAGAATGAGCGGCGCGACGATGAGGCGGATGAGGCGGAGAAAGATGTCGCTGAAGATGCGACTGGCGAGCGCGGCGTGGGGCGCATCGACGCCCAGCTCGAGGCCGGCGATCATGCCGAGAAAAATCCAGCCGGTAAGCGAACGGCGGCGCCAGCAGGCCCAGACGAAAAGGAGCAGCGCGATAAGGCGAACGGCGATGGCGATGAGGCGGGTGCGGGGCGCGATATGCTGCGCGAGGGCGGCCGCGGTGTAGAGGACCGTTCCAGCCAGCACGAGCATGGCAACGGAGCGATGGCGTACGGCGCGTTCTGGAGCGGCGTGCGGCATGGAACAGCCAGCATAACTCGTTCGCGGCGCCGGAGACGTTTTGGCGGGCGCGGTGGTCTATTCTGGGAGTCAGAAGGCAGGAGTCAGAGAAACGGCCTATGCGGGTGACCCTGGGTGTTCCGGTGCTTTTGTCGTGCGCGCTGATGGGCGCGGCTGCTTCTGCGCAAATGCTTCAACCTCCGGCGGCAAATTCCCCGGCTCCGCAGGCTGGCAATCTGTTGACCAATCCGGCGATGACACCGGGCGAGGAGCTTCTTTATCAGCTGGACGAGAAGTTTGCCGCAGCAACGGCCAGGGACGGCGGCGCGGCCTTTGCCTCATGGTTTGCGCCGGATGCCGTGACGCTGGCGAACGGGAAGGCTCCGGTGGTGGGGCACGATGCCATTGCCGCGCAGGCGACGTGGACGCCACAGAGCTATCAGCTGACGTGGACGCCGGAGGGCGCGCGCATGGGGCCGAGCGGTGACATGGGCGTGACCTGGGGGCACTACAAAGGCGTGTCGAAGGACCGGGAGGGAAATCCGGTGACCACTTCCGGTCGCTACATCACCGTGTGGAAGAAGCAACCAGATGGGCAGTGGAAGGTGTCGCTGGACGCGAGCAACGACGGCCCGCCCGAAGATTGCTGCCGTTTGCCGCAGTGAGGGTTGTTTCCCCGCCCGGTTTCAGTACCCAGCCGAACAGGTCTTTCATTTTCCGGGCAGCCCGGAGTGTCAGGTGAATTGCGGACGCCCCTTTTCTTGCGCGGACTGGGACAAATGCTGCCGCATTTTTGCTGCCGTATCGTATTGCGCTGCAATGTCAAAAACTGACCCAGCGGGCGTAACTTTAGTAAATTCAGCGTAATTTCGCAAATGCCCGGACAACCTTATGGCATGGTCAGACCATCGAATGTCTCAAATCCAGGCTGCGGGAAACTGAGGGATGAAGGACTATCTGGGCAAGGGTGCAATTGTACTGGTACGCGGAACGCTGCGCGGCATGGGGCGCGAGGCGGCATGCGAATTGCTGGCGCGCAGGCGTCCGCTGCCGGAGGCTGACCGGCTGGGTACGAGACGCTACGAATACACGCAATTCAGCATCGTGCAGGCTCCCGTCGATTTTCCCGATGGCAGGTACTCCGTGACCACGGAGGATGGTCAGGAATTTCCCGTCACCCGAGTTCAGGGTCTGTGGATGATTGAGGAGACCGAACGCTCGACCGGAGCGATGCCGCAGGAATGCGCCTGAGCGGCATTAGTCGCGAAGGACCTCCAGACCGAAAACTTTGCAGGGAAAGTCTGGCGGAGAGAGAGGGATTCGAACCCTCGATAGAGCTTTTCAACCCTATAACGGTTTAGCAAACCGCCGCCTTCAGCCACTCGGCCATCTCTCCGGCGGGTGTGTCGCCAGTATATAGGAACAGCGCCGCGCCAGCGGGGGCTGAAGCGCGGAGCCGAAGCAGTTTCGGCACAACCTTGTTACCAAAGGGTTCCTGGAGTCATACGGGCGCGGAGCTGCCGAACTGCATCTCAGCAAAAACAGGCTTTTCGTCACAGGCCAGCAGCAGAGGATACATGAGCAACCAACACAGGCGCGGCGCGGACGATCGCGTCATCGTAGGGTATTTTGACGACGGCGCGGATGCGTCCCGGGCAATCCATGAGCTGATCGACGAGGGATTTCTGGCGTCGGAGATGGGCGCGGCGTTTCGGGCGCGGCGGGTGAGTGCGGGCAGGCTGGAGCCGAACGCCGGGACCGGCGGAGTGCGGGAACTGGCAGAGAAGAACCCAGCCACGTCAGGCTCGATCGGCGGACCCGCTTCGCACGACGAGGCAGTGACCCCGGCGGGACTGGCGCCGGGCTCAGGCAATGCGTTTCCGGCACCAGTGGGGCCAGGACCGATTCCGGGCAGCGAGGTTCCACCCGATAGGCCGCGCGATCTGCCGAGCAGTTTGCGAACACAGGCCGAGATTGCCGCCGAGCAGGATGTGCGCGCCAGTGGCTCGCACAGCGAAATGCGGGCGCAGCGCCAGGAGGACTGGCAGGAAGGCATGAAGCGGATCTTCAGCGAAGACCGCGAGCACGGAAAGCGGAAGGGCTCCTCAAACCTGAAGTTCGGAACCGGCGAGGGACATCTGTTTTCCGCCAACGAATATTCCGAGAGGACGTTTGAGAATGCCTTCGCCAGCATGGGGCTGACGCCGGATGAAGCCGGCAGCGTGAGCGGCGAGCTGAGCCACGGCGGCGCGGTGGTAACGGTGTTCGCCTCGGATCGCGCCTCTCTGGCGGAAGCCATCCTCCAGCGCAACCATGGGCGGGTTCGCTTTGACACGGAGCCGCAGGGCGCCGCGCGCTGCGAGGATTCACGCGTGGACCTGTATGGACGAATGTGCGGCTATTACAGCCGGGAATACGAGGGGCATCGCCGTCGAGCCTCCTGAAGCGCGGCAACAGCCCTCCCCGCAGAACGCCATCGGAGTTTCCGATGGCGTTTTTGCTTTGGGTGGAGGAGAAAGCAGGGTACATTCTGATTTCGAGCTGAATTTTTATGCGCGCGGAGAAGCCCTGATCGAACGCCTGAACCGAAATGGACGCGCGAGCGGCGCGAGCATCCGAAGCGGCCACGGCCTGCGCCTGCTGCCCCTGATGGCGGCGACGTTCTTTATGGTGTCAGGCGGGCCCTACGGTATCGAGGACATCCTGACTGCCGGATACCGGACCGGTTTGATTCTGCTGGTCGCGCTGCCGCTGGTCTGGAGCTTCCCGACGGCGCTGATGATCGGGGAGCTGGCGAGCGCGCTGCCCGAAGAGGGCGGTTTCTATGTGTGGGTGCGGCGTGCGCTGGGGCCGTTCTGGGGATACCAGGAGGCGTGGCTCTCGCTTGCCGCCAGCATCTTCGACATGGCAATTTATCCCACGCTGTTCGTGCTCTACCTGGGGCGCCTGGCGCCGGCGTGGACTGCGGGCTGGCACGGCATCGCTTGGGAGCTGGCGCTGATTGCGATCTGCTGCGTCTGGAATCTGCTGGGCGCGCCCGCGGTAGGCGACGGCTCGCTGGGATTATCGGCGCTGCTGCTGTCGCCGTTCGCGGTTCTGGTGATGGCGGCGGCCTGGCACGGCGCGCATCGGCACGCAGGCGTGGGCGGACCGGCTTCGACGGGATCGGCGAACGGAGCCACGCTCGCCACCGCCGTTCTGGTGGCGCTGTGGAACTACATGGGCTGGGACAACGCGTCCACTGTGGCGCGCGAGGTAGATCGCCCGCAGCGCAACTACCCGCGCGCCATGCTGCTGTGCGCGCTGCTGGTGATGCTGACCTATGTGGTGCCGCTGGCTGCGGCGGCGTGGGCCGGCATTCCCGCCGCGCAGTTCACCACCGGTTCCTGGACCAACGTGGCCGACACCGTGGCGGGGAAATGGCTGGGAGTGGCGATTGTGGCAGGCGGAACGCTGACAGCGCTGGGAATGTTCAATGCCCTCACCATGTCTTACGCGCGGTTGCCGATGGCGCTGGCGGAGGACGGCTTGTTGCCGGGGGTGCTGGCACGCCGGAATCGGCGCGGCGTGCCGTGGGTCGCGGTGCTGGCCTGCGCTGCGGCGTGGGCTCTGGCGCTCGGCTTCAGCTTCGAGCGGCTGATCTCGCTGGACCTGATCCTCTATGGCGCCAGCCTCATTCTGGAATTCCTGGCGCTGGTGGTGCTGCGTGTGCGCGAGCCGCATCTGGAGCGGCCCTTTCGCGCGGGCAGCCTGCTGACAGTCTGCCTGATGGGCGCAGCGCCCAGCGCGCTCATTGTGGGTGCGGCATGGGCTGCGCGGGGCGAGCGCATGGCAGGCATGTCCGCGCTGCTCTTCGGAGCGCTGATTGCCGGCGCGGGACCGCTGTTCTTCTGGTTGTCGAAAGTGCTGTGGTCGCGGCCCAGACCGCTGCCCGTCGCTGCAGACTGAGGCGGTAAAGCTACTCTGACCAGGAGCTGTTTTGAAGGGGCACGCCTTCTCAGCTTGCAAAAAGCTCTTTCCGGGGCGAGATTTTGAAAGTGCACGGCTTTCAGCCATGCCGTAAAGGCGGCAGTAGAAGCCCCGCCCTTTCTGCCGGGGAATGCAGCGCGCAGGAATGAGGCCTTTAGGCTCGGACTCTTGTATCAGGGCAAGAGTTGACTCGTGCCGCAACCGCGCAAAATGAGTCCGGCTTTAGCCGCCGGGAGTAGGAGCGGATCCTACCGTTTCGCTCCTGTGGCAAGCAGCTTGCCCTGTTTGGTTTCATGGGCCTCGACGTAATTCCGCGCGGCGTACATCACCCGGTCGCGGGCGTAGGCGGCATCGTGCCAGCCCTTGATCTCCACGCGCTTGCCTTCCAGATCCTTGTAGATGGAGAAAAAGTGCGTGATTTCCTTCAGCATGTGGGGGTAAATCTCGGAATAATTCCAGACGTCCTTATAACGGGGATTGTTGCGGCCAACGGCGAGCACTTTTTCGTCCAGCGTGCCCTGGTCGAGCATTTCCAGCAGCCCGATAGGGCGCACCTGCATCAGGCAGCCGGGAAAGCTGGGCGCGTCCACCAGCACCAGCACGTCGAGCGGATCGCCGTCGTCGCTGAGCGTGGAGGGAACAAAGCCGTAGTCGCCGGGGTAATGGACCGGCGAATAGAGATTGCGGTCCAGGCGGAAGACGTGGAGCCGCTTGTCATATTCGTACTTGTTGATGCTCTCCGCCGGGATCTCAATTACGACGTTGAACACTTCGGGCGCTTGATCGCCCACGGGCAATTCCAGATAATTCGTCATTACACTCCAGTCGAGCGGCGCGGCCCGCAAAAAGGGAAGAGGAAGGGGCCTGCAGGCAAAATCAGGGCAGCCTTATTCCGAAGTCGCACTTCTCAACGCGACCAGCAGGAAGCGGCTACGCTGAATGGACCTGAACAGGGCACGATTACCCTGGTTTTGCTCTGGTTTTATAATCGAGCACAATGAAGGCTCATGTCTACGTCACCCCCAAAAAAACCGTGCTGGACCCGCAGGGCCAGGCGATCTGCAACGCGCTGCGTAAGATGCGGTACGCGGGCGTGGCGGATGTGCGCCAGGGCAAATGCTTCGAGCTGACGCTCGACGATCAGCTGCCGGCAGCCGAGGCGCGCGCGGAAGTGGAGCGTATTGCCCGCGAAGTGCTCACCAATCCGGTGATCGAAGAGTTCTCATTTCGTCTCGAATAATCGGGCGCGGGAGACGCGGGAGCAGAGCTCAGGGGCCGGTGTCGGTTCCTGGAGGTTTGAGGAAAGACCATGTGCGGCATTGTCGGATATGTCGGCAGGAAAAAGGAAGTAGTCCCCGTCATTCTTGAGGGACTGCGCCGGCTGGAGTATCGCGGCTACGACTCGGCAGGAATTGCGGTTGGCGGGAACGGCGACGGGCTGCAGCTGCGGCGTGCGCCCGGCAAGCTGCGCTGCCTGGAAGAGGTAATCCGCGAGCAGCCGCTGCAGGGAAGCTTCGGCATCGGCCACACGCGCTGGGCGACCCACGGGCGGCCCACCGAGGAGAATGCGCATCCGCACCGCGACTGCACGGGGCGGCTGGTGGTGGTGCACAACGGTATCGTGGAAAATTATCTGGCGCTGAAGCGGGAACTGACCGCCCAGGGACATAAATTCGCCACCGAAACCGACACGGAAATCATCGCGCACCTGATTGAGCAGGAACTGGCCGACGCGCGCAAAGCGGGCTCACCGCTGGCGCTCGAGGATGCTGTGCGCCGCACGGTGCGTCGCCTGACCGGAGCATTCGCCATCAGCGTGCTCTCCGCCGACGATCCGAACAAGATTGTGGCCGCCCGCTGCGGACCGCCGGTAGTGATCGGCGTGGGAGACGGCGAGTATTTCGTCGCTTCCGACGTGCCCGGCATTTTGCATCACACGCGCGATCTGTATTTCCTAGCCGATGGCGACATGGCCGTGCTCACCTGCGCCGGCGTAGCGCTGACCGATTTCGACGGCCGGCCGATCGATCGGCCGCTCCAGCACATCCAGTGGGATCCGATTCAGGCGGAAAAGGGCGGTTACAAGCATTTCATGCAGAAGGAAATCTTCGAGCAGCCGCGCGCCATCCGGGACACCACGCTGGGACGCATCTCGCTGGACACCGGAAAAGTGTTTCTCGACGAAATGAAGATTTCCGACGAAGCCTTCCGACAGGCGCACAAGGTGCACATCGCGGCCTGCGGCACCAGTTGGCATGCTGCGACGGCAGGGAAGTTCATGATCGAGCGCCTGGCGCGCGTCCCGGTGGAAGTGGACTACGCCAGCGAGTTCCGCTACCGCGACCCGATTCTCGGCACCGGGACAATCGGAATGCTGATTACGCAGTCCGGCGAAACCGCGGACACGCTGGCCGCGCAGCGCGAAATGATCGCGCAGGGCGTGTCCACGGTTGCCATCTGCAACGTGGTCGGCTCCATGGTCACGCGCGAGGCGCATGGAACCATCTACACGCACGCGGGGCCGGAGATTGGCGTGGCTTCGACCAAGGCGTTCACCGCGCAGCTGGTGGCGCTGTTTCTCTTCGCGCTTCACTTAGCGCAGGTGCGCGACACTGTGAATGTCGAGGAGAGCCGCGCGTTGCTGGAGGCTCTGAATAGGCTGCCCGGCAAAGTAGAAGAGACTCTGCGCACCTGTGACAGCGAGTGCGAGCCGTTGGCGCGCGAGTATGCCACGGCGCGCGATTTTCTCTACCTCGGGCGCGGCATTCACTATCCGATCGCGCTGGAAGGAGCGCTGAAGCTGAAGGAAATCTCCTACATCCACGCCGAGGGCTATCCGGCGGGCGAGATGAAGCACGGGCCGAACGCGTTGATCGACGAGACGCTGCCCGTGGTGGTGCTGGCCACACGCGACGAGGGCAACCGCGATTCCGTGCTGCGCTACGAGAAGACACTCTCGAACATTCAGGAGGTCACCGCGCGCTCCGGCAAGGTGATTGCCGTGGCGACCCAGGGCGATGAGCACATCGGCCAGCTGGTCGATCACGTTCTCTTTGTGCCCGGTGCGCCGGAGCTGCTGCTGCCCGTGCTCGACGCGATCCCGCTGCAGTTGCTGGCGTATCACATCGCGGTGCGCCGCGGCTGCGACGTAGACCAGCCGCGCAACCTCGCCAAGTCCGTCACCGTGGAATAACCCGAGCGGCATAAGGTGACGACGATAATGCGGGTGCGCACAATGGGGAAGAAATGACCTCTGCATCTCCCGGCAAGGCTGTCCTCCTCCATTTTTCCGGGCACGATCGCCCCGGCTTGACCGCGGAACTAACCCGTACGCTGGCTCATCATCGCATCAGTATTCTCGACATCGGCCAGGCGGTCGTTCACGAAACGCTTTCGCTTGGCATTCTGATTGAAGTTCCGGCCGAAAGCCGGTTCGCCGCGCTGCGGACAGAACTTATGGAGCGTGCGCACGAGCTGAATCTCCAGGCGCGCTTCAGGACCATCCCGCCGGATTCGCTGCGACACTGGCTGCGCGGTCTGCGCCAGCGCCACTTCATCGTCACCCTGCTGGGCCGCTCGGTGACCGCTGACCATCTGGCGCGGGTGACCTCGATCCTGGCGGCGTATGAGATGAATGTGGACCGCATCGACCGCCTCTCCGATGAGCTGGCCCCGGAGGATCCCGCGGCAGGTGCCTGCGTGGAACTGGCAGTGAGCGGCGCGGCTGTGCATGAACCCGATATGCGCGCCGATTTCCTCGCCGCCGCGCAGGAGCTTTCCATTGACATCGCCTTCCAGCGGGAGAGCATCTTCCGCCGCAATCGGCGACTGTTCGCGTTCGACATGGATTCGACGCTCACCCAGGGAGAGGTAATCGATGAGCTGGCCCGGATGGCTGGAGTGGGCGATCAGGTCTCCCGCATCACCGAGGCGGCCATGCGCGGCGAGCTGAACTTCGACGAAAGTTTCACGCGGCGAGTGGCGCTGCTGCGCGGATTGCCCGCGGAGCGCGTCCACGTCCTGTTGCGCACGATGCCGCTCGCCGACGGCGCCGAGCGCCTGATTCGCACGCTGCGGCTTCTCGGATACAAGACCGCGATTCTCTCCGGTGGTTTCACCTTCTTCGCGCGGCGCCTTCAGCAAATCCTCGGCATCGATTACGTGTATGCGAACGAGCTGGAAATTGCCGACGGCGTGGTGACCGGGCGCGTAGTTTCTCCCATCGTCAACGGAGAGCGCAAAGCCGCGCTGTTGGGCGAAATCGCGCGGCGTGAGGGCATCTCGCTCGAACAGGTGGTGGCCATCGGTGATGGCGCCAACGACATTCCCATGCTGAAGCTCGCCGGGATGGGCATCGCCTATCGCGCCAGGCCGCTGGTGCGCGAGAGCGCGCCGCATTCTATCTCGCGGCTCGGCCTCGATGGACTGCTGTATCTCATCGGCGTCCGCGACCGCGACCTTGCGCCGCAGAATCCACCGCCCGCGACGTGATCCGAACAGGTTTCCCGCTATAATCCGCTGACTGGAGACCAACATGGCCGGTAGCCGAAAGAGTGGAACGTGGCAGGCAGTGGTGGTACATTCGGTGCGGACGACCGCGGTAGCGATCGCGTCTTTCCTGGTGGCGCGGCTGTGCCGGCTGCCGGAAGCTTACTGGGCTCCGATCACTGCGCTGGTGATCACGCAGTCGTCGCTGGGCGCGGCGCTTGCGGTTTCGCGGCAGCGCCTGGTGGGCACCGTGCTGGGAGCGGGCGTGGGCGCGCTGGCCGCAACATATTTCGGCATGCACTGGCTGGTCTTCGCCATCTGCGTCTTCCTGCTCGGACTGCTCTGCGCGATCACGCGATCCGGCAACAGCGCCTATCGTTTTGCCGGCGTGACGCTCGCCATCATGCTGCTGATCCCGCGACCAGGTCCGGCATGGACGATTGCTTTGCACCGGTTTGCCGAAGTTTCTCTCGGGATTCTGGTCGCCCTCGCGTTCGCGTATGTGTGGCCGGAGCCGGACGCTGCGAGCTGAGGCGCGCTGAGGTTTCTGCCTGTTTCAGAACAAATCCGGAGCGCTGGTGAAGGCGATACGGGTTGGAGCCGCGGCGCGTGCCGGCAGCATGCTGGCCGAAAACAGCGTCACCGTGCCGTATTTATGGTTCATCGCATCCATGATGTGAGTCAGCCGCGTGCGGCGGACCTCGCTTTCGAGGTTTGAAAACAGGCTGAGCGTGTGCAGGGAGTCGGGCGCCAGCTCTCCGAGCCAAACTCCGACGGCGAACGGCTTCCGGTGCTGCTCGTCCTGCGGACGCGCAGCCCATAATTTCCGCAGGGCTTCCATCAGCGTCGGATGATCCTGACATTCCATCACAGCAACTCCCTGCGACCAGGAGATCCAGCGCCTTTCCGAGTCCTGCGTCTTGGGGGTTATGTACCGGATAGTGAGAGAAACAGACGTGGTCCACAGCCCTCCGCTGCGCAGCCGCATCGCCGCTTTGTGGAGCAGCTTGTGCGCCACCGCGTAGCAGCCCTCCTCTGTGCGCAGCTCGGGAGGCAGTACATGGCTGTGGCTGACGGATTTCGGATGCTCGAGTTCGGCATCATGAAAGTCCTCGCCGCACAGCCAATGCCATAATCTTTCGCCGCCTACGCCGCCCCATGCGTGATTGAGTTGTTCGCGGTTCAGGGCCAGCAGCTGCGGCATTGTCCGGATGCCGCTCGCGTGCAGGCGCTTTTCCATCCGGGAGCCCACACCCGGCAGGTCGCGCAGCTCCAGACGGCTGAGCGCCGCCGTCAGCAGGTCCGGCGTCAGCGCCATCAGGCCATCCGGCTTGTCCATGTTGGAGGCGATTTTGGCCAGGTAACGGTTGGGGGCCAGGCCGATCGAGCAGCGCAGCGTAGCCCCGGCATGTTCGCGAATCGACGCCTTCACTCGGCGCGCCAGATCCAGCGCGGCAAACAGCGGCTGCTCACGCCCCATCAGGCTACAGGCCATCTCGTCGATCGACAGGACCGTGGAGACAGGTACGCATCTCTCTACGGCTTCCACAATCCGGTTGTGGTATTCGACGTAAAGCTCATGCCGCGCCTCCACCAGCACCAGGCCCGGGCACATCCGCTTCGCCTCGCCTGTCATCATGCCGGTGCGGACGCCAAAGGCTTTTGCCTCGGAGCTGGCGGCGATCGCGCAGGTGGTGTCGGCCATCACAGGCACCACGGCCAGGGGGCGCCCGCGCAGTTCCGGCCGCAGCTCCTGTTCGACCGACGCGAAATACGAGTTCATATCGACGAAGAGCCAGCGCACGCGGGGCGGCATTTCATGACGGGTTGGGATCGATTCAACCACGGCTATATATTCGTCTTTTATTCGCCATCGCGCAAATGCCTGAATAAAAGAAAGTGCTGACCTCGAAAACGGCTGAAATCTAAAGAGAAAACGTCAGCCGCTCCCGCAAGGGGCTTCCGCCTCAAATTGCTATGCTCAGGATGGATGTCTCCTGTTGCGCCTGGCCAGTCCGATTCCGTGGGCATAGTGCGCGTGCCGTTCTCCGAGTTGGTGGAGCGGCTGACCGGTGCACTGCGTAAGCTCGGCTTCGCACCGGAGAACGCGGCGCTCTGCGCTCGCTTGTTCGCCGAGACCACGCGCGACGGCGTGTACTCGCACGGCGTGCGGCGCTTCTCCCGCTTCGCGGCCATGGTGCGCAGCGGGCTGGTGCGGCCCAACGCTGTTCCGGTGCGCAGTGCGCAGTGCGGAGCGCTTGAGCGATGGGATGGGCAGTTCGGTCCTGGCAACCTGAACGCGTGGCGCAGCATGGGACGCGCGATTACGCTGGCCCGCGAATCCGGGATCGGCTGCGTGGCGCTGGCGAACACAAACCACTGGATGCGAGGCGGCGCCTACGGCTGGCAGGCTGCGGAAGCAGGGGTCATCGGCCTGTGCTGGACGAACACCATGCCCAATCTGCCGCCGTGGGGAGGGACCACGCCGACGGTGGGTAACAATCCTTTGGTGCTGGCCGTGCCGCGTGCCGGCGGTCCCGTCGTGCTTGACATCGCGATGTCCCAGTTTTCCTATGGCGCGCTGGAATCGTATCGCGACCGAGGAGAACTGCTTCCGGTAGTCGGTGGCTTCGATTCGGTCGGCGAGCTGACGCGTGATCCCGCCGCGATTGAGGCGGCGCAGCGTCCGTTGCCCATCGGGTTTTGGAAAGGTTCGGGACTGGCGTTCGTCCTGGACGTGATTGGTGCGGCGCTGGCCGGCGGTCAGGCGACCTGCGAGATCGCTCAGGATCCGCTGCGCGAAACCGGACTCACGCAGGTTTTCATCGCGATGGGCGGAGCGGGAGCGTTTGGACGCAATCCCGATGAAATCGCTGCGGCGGCGATCCAGTTCCTGCAATCGTCGCAGCCGGCGGCAGAAGGTGCGCGCATCCGCTATCCCGGCGAGCAGACGCTCCGCATCCGCGAAGAGAACCTGGCGCGCGGCGTCCCCGTCGATCGCGCCATCTGGGAAGAGATCAGAACCCCGATCAGCCCTTAGGAGTGCGGCTGGACGCCGTGGCAAAATCCCGGCGTCTTCGAAAGGCAGGCACGCCCTTGCAGGAAAAACAGTTGGGGTCAGTGGTTTGTATCAGGGCACGGCTTCCCAGCTTGCGGAAAAACTCGATTCTTTGAAGGGGCACGGCTTTCAGCCGTGCCGTAACAATCGCAAAATCGATCCGCCTTTAGGCCCTGAGGGAAGATTCTCGCAACCTTCGCTTGTTCTTCCTCCTTTTTCCGCAGCCTGTTCAGCCGTGCCGATGAACCGCCGCAAAAGACTTGGTCTTTAGCCCCTGAGGGGAATCTTTCAGATTTTCCCTGATGAGCATCCAGCCGCGGCAGGGGAAAAGTCATTTTCAGAACCCCATGATGTTGTAGCCGCTGTCCACGTAGATTGTTTCCC
>JASHRH010000406.1 GCA_030037475.1 Acidobacteriaceae bacterium | reverse complement strand
GCACGGCAACGTCGATGACCACCTCGGGCTGCGCCTTATCGAGGTTGGAGACGAGGTGGCGGGCAAGCAGAATCTCGTCCGGCGTGCCACGCATGACGATGGCGTTCTCGCTGGCAACGCCGTTGATGCGGGCGTTCTGAAAGAGATTGCGGAGAACGGTCTGGATCTCGGTGAAATCGTTCTGCTGGGCGACGTTGTGCAGGTAGAAGGTCTCCACGGCCTGCTGATCCAGCTCAGTGTGCTTGGCGCGCGTATCCTCCGCTACGAAGATGGTGTTACTGG
Source organism: Acidobacteriaceae bacterium (assembly GCA_030037475.1). Classification (GTDB taxonomy): domain Bacteria; phylum Acidobacteriota; class Terriglobia; order Terriglobales; family Acidobacteriaceae; genus Palsa-343. Next base: position 9,021 of record JASHRH010000406.1, on the reverse strand, counting down.
TAACAGGGCGCCAGAAAGTGCCGGATGCCATCGCCACAATGCGCAGCGCGTCGTACAGAGTGACGTTGTTGAGATCGACCTCGATGCGTTTGGACTGGTACGAGGGGTCGAAGAGCACGTTAATGCCGGCTAACTTGCCGACCGTCTGGTAGACGACGCGCGTGTCCGCGACCATGTGCACGGTGAGAGGCTCGTTGGAAATTGGCCTGAGTTGCGACGGAGCGGCGAGTTCTTCAAAGGCTTCGCCGGTCGTACGAGCGGCCTGAGGCGCGGCGGCGGGGTTCTCCGCGTTCAGTTTCGCGCGCGTAGCCTGGATCTCCTGGGTGGCCAGCTCGTTGCTGGGGTCGATGCTCAGAGCGCGCAGGAAATCGGTGAGAGCGCCGGTAGAGTCGCCCTGGTCCCGGAGGCGTTCGCCGCGCTGCACCCAGATGGAGCCGGCCTGGAAACGGGTGCGGTCCCACGCGACGCGGTAGCGCACGTCGGCGGGCTTACGCTGGTACGCCTGGGTGTAGTCCTGGTAGGCGGTAATGATATCGCCGCGGGCTTCGGCGGCCTGGCCCCGCCGGTAAAGCTTTCCGGTCGAGATGGCGAAAGCCGAAGGAAGACTGACCAGAATGGCGGCGGCAAGCGCCCAGTAAGCAAGGCTACGCTTCATGCAACTCCATCGTGGGCAAGAAAATCCTGCAGGACGGAGGGATGGACGGCCCGGCCCCGGCAAGCAGAGGATCGCTCGCCGATCGCTCGGCCAGCGCCGTGAATAGTATCGCATCCGAATGTTGCCTTTTGGCGGAGTCGCGTCGCGCAGGCGGCGTCACCGCTGGTTTCGGCAACCGTATAGGATGGAAGACTGCGAACTGTGTGATGGCCCGCGCATCGTCCCATCCCGTCAAGCCCGCTCCCCCGAAGGCGAAGCCGCGCGATCCCGTGGCTGCCGGCACGCGCGATGCCGCGCAGAACCGGGTGGCGGGGCATAACTACTTCCTGCTGGAGAAATACGAGGCAGGCGTGGCCCTGCGCGGGACCGAGGTGAAGTCGATCCGCGAAGGGAAGGCCAATCTGAAGGACGCCTACGGCATCATCCAGAACGGCGAGGCGTTCCTGCTGAACGCGCACATTGGGGCGTATTCTCACGGTAGTTCCAACAATCACGAGGCCCTGCGCACACGTAAACTGCTGCTGCATCAGGAGGAAATTCAAAAGCTCACGGGAAAGACGCAGCAGAAGGGGCTAACGCTCATCCCGACCCGGCTTTATTTCCGGAATGGGCGGGTGAAGTGCGAACTGGCTGTGGCGCGGGGCAAGCAGCAGTGGGACAAGCGGGAGACGGAGCGACGTCGCGAGGCCGACCGGGAAGCCCGGGCCGCAATGGCCAGAGGGAAAAAATCCTGATGGCTCTCCTATTCTCAGGTTATGAATACGAATCTTTCTGAATCTCCAATTGACAGTGTGGAAACCGAGCTGCTGACCGTCTTTGCGGTCGACGCAGCGAATGAAAAGGACGCGAAACCCGAGATCCGGCTCATGACCCAGGACGATGGGCTGCGAAGGGCCGCGCAGGCGGTGCTCGCTGGTGGCGAATTCAGGGCCGAAGCGAACGAAGCCCTGTTGCTGCACGCGCCGGTAGGGCTAAAAGCAAAGCGGCTGCTGCTGACAGGACTGGGCAAGGCGGCCAAGGCAACGGTTCACGATGTGCGGAAAGCCGCAGGGACCGCGGTGCGTTTCGCCAAACCGCGCGCGATTCGGGAGATCGCCATCGTGGCGCCGGCCACCTACCCTGTCGCCAACGACAGCGACAAGGGTGGGGCACCCAGGCTGGATCCGAAGCTCGCAGTGCGGGCGCTGGTGGAAGGCGCGCTGGTGGCGGATTTCGATCCGGACACCTACCGCAGCGACCGGAAGGACCGCAGCGTGCAGTCGCTCCAGGTCGTGACAGGCGCGGGATTCGACCGTGCGGCAGCCGAGGCCGGCCTGCGCGAGGGTGCGATCGTTGGCGAGGCGCAGAACTTTACGCGCTCGCTGGTGAATGAGCCGGGGAACCGGTTGACGCCAACAGCTCTCGGGCAGAGAGCGGCAGAGATGTGCCGTGAATTCGGCCTCTCGTGCGAGGTGCACAGCACGGAGAAGTTGCGCGAGCTGAAGATGGGCGCGTTCTGGAGCGTGGCGCAGGGTTCGGACGAGCCGCCGGCGCTGATCGTGATGCGCTACGAGCCCCAGGGAGTAACAAGCGGACCAGTGCTGGGGCTGGTCGGGAAGGGGATTACCTTCGACACGGGCGGCATCTCCATCAAGCCGGCCGACAACATGGAGAAGATGAAGTACGACATGGCGGGTGGCGCGGCGATGATCGGGGCCATGCGCGCCATCGCGCTGCTCCAGCCGAAGGTGCGCGTGATCGGGATTGTCTGCTCGGCGGAGAACATGCCGTCGGGCAAGGCGCAGAAGCCAGGCGACGTCCAGGTCGCCATGCCGGCGGGGCCGGATCGGCCAGGGAAATCGATTGAAATCATCAACACCGACGCCGAGGGCCGCCTGGTGCTGGCCGATGGGCTGACCTACGCGAAGCAACTGGGCGCGACCCATCTGATCGACGCGGCAACGCTCACAGGAGCGATCTCGGTGGCGCTCGGCGTGATTAACGCAGGGGTCTTCTCGAACGACGATGCAACCTGCGCCGAGTTTGCTGAGGCCCTGAAGATTTCCGGCGAGCGCTTCTGGCGTCTGCCGGTCGATGACGATTATCGGGAGCTGATCCGGTCGCAGATTGCGGACATGAAGAACACCGGCGGGCGCTACGGCGGAGCGATTACCGCAGCGATGTTCCTGAAGGAGTTCGTGGAGGAAACGCCCTGGGTGCATCTGGATATCGCCGGCGTGGCCTGGCAGGACGAGGCGAAGCCGTGGGTTGCCGCGGGGCCGAGCGGCGTGGCCATGCGCAGCATTCTGGAGTGGGTGCGGCGCTACGAAGGGTGAGATGCAGCGCATGCGGATTGGCCCGGAAGAGCGCGTCTTTGTGCTGACCGGAGCCGGTGTCAGCGCGGAGAGCGGCCTGAGAACCTTTCGCGATCAGGGCGGGTTGTGGGAAGGCCATCGCGTGGAGGAAGTGGCCACGCCGGAAGCCTGGACCGAGGACGCAGCCCGCGTCTGGCGCTTCTACAGCCAGAGACGGCGGGATGCGCGGCGCGCCGAACCGAACGCGGCGCATCGGGCACTGGCGGAACTGGAGCAGAGGCTCGACGACCGGTTCTTCCTCTGCACCCAAAACGTAGACGACCTTCATGAGCGCGCCGGCTCCCGGCGGCTCGTGCATATGCACGGCGAGCTGTTCGCGTCCCGATGCGAGTTTTCCGGCCCAGGGGCGGGTACGTCTGCATGCGCATCGGCGCCTTTCCCGGACGACGCGCTCTACGAGACGGAAGAGGTCATCGCGCACTGTACCTGCGGCGGCCGCATCCGGCCGCACATCGTTTGGTTCGGTGAGATGCCGCTGGAGATGGAGCGGATCGAGCGTGAGATTGCGCGAGCGACAACGATGCTGGTGGTGGGCACGTCGGGCGCGGTCTATCCGGCCGCGAGTTTTGTGCATTGGGCCGGGCCACGGGCTCGCAGGATTTATATCGGGCCGGAAGAGCCGGCGAATGCCGCGGCCTTCACGGAGATCGTGCCGGGCCGGGCCGGCGAGGTGCTGCCGGGGCTGGTGGAGGGAGCGTAAACCGCGGCTCTCCTCTATTCGTGGACATCGACATGGATGCCATCGCGGAGGGCCGACCGCATGCGGGCGATCTCCACACTCATCACACGCGTGGCCAGCAGGCTGAGGCGCGGGGAACATTCCAGCAGGGAATTGACGAGCGGAGCAGGGACGTAGCCAAGCTCCGCCTCTTCAGCAACGCGGGCGGAGAGGCTGTAGTGCCCAGTGAGCGCGGCAGGCAGGCCAACGATTTCGCCTGGGCCGATGAGCCGCTCCGGGAAAATCCCCTCGGCGGAGTCCAGAGTCATGCGCACGGTCCCCTTGCGGACGAGAAAAACGCCGGAGGCGGGATCGCCGCAACGGAAGAGAACGGCGCCGACCGGCAGGGAGATACTCGACGCGAGGCGATCAAGCTCGGTTTCGAGTTCGGCAAGGTCGCTGGTCATCAGTTTCAGGATGCCGGACAACTTCCGGTCCCAGGAGAGATTGTCTGCGGCTTGCCGTGGCGGGGGATGTGATCGACATCACACGGGCCTGGTCATACGGCAGAGCGTGGCGCCCGTTCGCCTACTTTTCACGGGTTTCCCCAAAGCCGGCGTTGAGCCCATGAAACGTCTCGTCGTATTTCGCCGGATCCAGGCCGCCGGCATAGCGCAGCAGATCAACGCGCCGGACGCAGATTTCTTTGATATCGGGCTGGCTGCGGAGGATCTGCATCACCTCAGCGATGTAATCGGCCAGCGGCATGGCGCGCGGATCCTGCCTCTGGCGCTCGCCCATCAGCTCCGTATGCACGTAGGGCGGGATCAGTTCCAGAACCTCGACCGCGGTGTCGCGTAACTGCCAGCGAAGCGACTGGGTCCACGAATGGATAGCGGCTTTCGTGGCGCAGTAAGTGGGAGTGAGCGCCATGGGCACGAAGGCCAGCCCCGAGGAGACATTCATGAGGGCGGCGCGAGGCTGCTGCCTGAGATGCGGCAGCAAAGCGGCGGCGAGGCGCAGAGGAGCCAGCAGATTTGTGGTGACGGTGGCTTCAACGGTGGAGAAGTCGCTGCGCTCGCGGAGATTTTCCGGCTTCATGATGCCGGCATTATTGATGAGCATGTTCAGCGAGGGATAGTCGCGGACAATCTGCTCGGCAAACCCTTCGAGACTGGCAAGGTCCTGGACATCGAGCGCAGCCGAGCGCATACCCGGGTTAGCGGTGGTGACCTCGTCGAGAAGCTCGCGGCGGCGGCCCGCGACGATGACCTGATTCCCAAGCTGGTGGAAGGCTTCCGCCAGCGCACGTCCGATGCCGGACGTGCCGCCGGTGATGAGGATTGTGTTGCCGATTGTCCGCATAGGCGAAAAGTTCTCCCGTTGGCAGCATAGATGCAGCGTTCTTCCCGAGACAAAAGATCGCATTACGATGTAATATAGATCGTAGTGCGATCTAATGACACGCGCCAGATTGTGCGCCGGAAACGGATTTGCTGAATGGCTATTCCCACTTCAAACCAAGAGATTATGCGTGATTTGGCCTGGTTCCGCTATAACCTGCGGCGATTCGTGCGCTTCAGCGAGAAAGCCGCACGGAGCTGCGGGGTGACTCCTCAGCAGCACCAACTGATGCTGGGTGTCGCGGGCTTTACCGAGCGCGGCACGGCGACCATTTCCGAGCTCGCCGAGTTTTTGCAGGAGAGGAACAACTCCGTTGTGGGACTGGTGGAGCGCGCGGTGGAGAGCGGGCTGGTCACACGCCAGCCGGGAGCGACCGACCGCCGGCAGGTGATCGTCTCGCTGACAGCGAAGGGCAGGGAGGTTCTGGGCAATTTGACGCAGCTGCATCATGACGAAGTGAGCCGGGTGCGGGTGGGCTTCCTGACCGGATGGGACTGGCCGCGGCGCTCGGCCGGGAACAGGAAACCTGCATGAGCACAGGCATGAATCAGCGCCGAAGGCGAGGCTGGCTGGTGGGGCATCCGCTGCTGCGAAGGTATCTGCCGCTCGTGCACGAGGACCTGGTGCAGGTGTACGCGCGCGATCTGCGGAAGTGGCTGATCCTTGCGCCAATTATCGGGGCGGTCACCGGACTTGCGATTACGGGCATCGTGATCGTGATTCTGGGAAAGCTGTGGCCGGTCGTGCTCCGCTATTACATCGGACACCATTGGGCGATTGTGCCGGGCCTTGTGGGCGGGATGGTGCTGACGGGGCTGATCATGCAGCTATTCACGCCGGACCCCGATGAGCACTCGACGGAAGAAATCATTCGCTCGTATCACGAGCATCAGGGTGACATCGACATACGGCCGTTCATCGCGAAAATCGTGGCGGCGGTGACGACGGTGGGCTTTGGCGGCAGCGCGGCGCTGGAAGGTCCGAGCATCTACGGCGGCGGCGCGCTGGGGTCCTGGCTCTGGGGCAAGTTGCGGCGCATGGGGCTGGATGCGCGAGACCGGCGCATCATGATGATCACGGGGGCGGCAGCGGGCATGTCGGCCGTCTTCCGCGCGCCGCTGACGGGGATTGTCTTTGCGCTGGAGATGCCATATCGCGACGATCTGGCCCACGAGGCGCTGGTGCCGTCGCTGATTTCGTCAGTGGTGGCCTACGTGACGCTGATCTCGTTTCTCGGCTCGGCGCCGCTGTTCGACTTCGTCCACCCGCGGAGCTTCACGCGGCACGATCTGTACTGGAGCGCGCTGGAGGGCGTGCTGCTGGGGCTGATCGCCATGGCATTCGTCGTGACGTTTCGGCGGGTACGGACCTTCTTTGTGCGATGGGGCATCCCGCACTGGGCGAAGCTCGGCGCCGGCGGCCTGCTGACCGGGCTCTGCGGGGTCGGGTTCCTGTACTTCTACAACGGGCCGCTGGTGCCGCTGGGGCCGAATTACGAGGCCGTGGACATGATCCTGAACGGCCATCACGGTTCATTGCAACTGGTGGTATTCAGCATCTTTAAGTTGCTGGCGACGATCTTTACGCTGGGCGCCGGCGGCGTGAGCGCGATGTTCGTCCCGCTGTTCCTGAGCGGAGGCGCGCTGGGGACGGCGTTTGCTCAGGCAATCGTCCACAGTCCGGATGTAGCGCTGTATGCGGCGGTCGGCATGGCGGCCTTCATTTCCGCGGGGTATAAGACCCCGCTGGCGGCGGCGGTGTTCGTCGCTGAAGCAACGGGGGGGCACGCGTTCCTCATCCCCGCCCTGATTGGCGCGGCGGTAGCCTATGCTGTCTCAGGCGATGCCTCGGCCTCGGGAGACCAGCGGCTGCATGAGGGCGTGAAGCTGCAGGAGCTGACGGAAACTCCGGTGAGCGCCATCATGCAGACACAAATGGCAGCGGTGCAGGGGGGAATAACAGTGCAGGAGTTCGTGCGGACGCTGACGCCGCATGTGCATCATGACGTGTTCCCGGTCTTTGACGGAGATCGCCTGCTGGGCGCGGTAACGCTGTGGGCGGCATTGCACGTTCCGCCGGATCGGTGGGAGGATACCCAGGTGCGAGATCTGATCGACGCGCGCATCGGGCGGATACGTCCGGAGTGCGACGTCACGGAAGCGCTCCGACTGCTGCTCGCCGAGCACACGCAGCCGATGCTGCTGGTAGTCTCCGATCAGGGAACAATCCTGGGAATTGTGACGAAAACCGACATCCTGCACGCGCTTCGAACGCGGCGGGGGGTGCCGGAATCGATGAAACTGGAGAAGCCCGCGACCGTATAAAGGGCGCGGAGGGCCGAGTACGCGCAGGGCGGGTACGGAGGTTCACGATGGTTCAGTTTCCCGTTCCGGAAAGTGCCGCACATCCGGAAACCCAGTCGCATAAAAAGGGACAATTTGGCGTGGCGCTGGAACCGGAGGTGGTCCGGATCTGCGTGTATGCGCTGGGAGTGGGTCTGGTGGGAGGCCTCGTGGCACAGGGGCTTCTGGAACTGATCTATCTCTTCACCAACGTCTTTTTTTACGGCCGATTCTCGTTTGCGATTACGTATCCCGCGCATAACCATCTGGGCCTGTGGGAGATTCTGATCCCGCCGCTCGGGGGCCTGGTGGTCGGCCTCATGATTTATTTCTGGGAGCCGACGCTGAAGGGCCACGGGATTCCGGAGGCGATGGAATCGGTGCTGTTCGGGCACAGCCGGATGCGGCTGCGGGTGGCAATCCTGAAGCCGCTCGCAACGGCGTTCGCCATCGGCACGGGCGGGCCGTTCGGAGCAGAAGGTCCGATCATCCAGACGGGCGCGGCATTGGGATCGTTATTCGGAATGTCCCTGGGGCTCACCCCGTACTACCGGCGTGTGCTGCTGGCGGCCGGTGCGGCGGCGGGAATGGCGGCAACCTTCACCGCGCCGCTGGCGGGCATCCTGGTGGCGGTGGAGTTGCTGCTCTTCGAGCTGCGGGCGCGGTCGTTCATCCCGGTGGCTCTGGCCTCAGCCGTGGCAACGGGAGTGCGCGTCCATTTTGTGGGATGGGCTCCTCTGTTTCCGACACCGGCATTCAAAATGACGGGCATGCGGGAGCTGTGGCTGTTTGCGATCCTGGGCGTGCTGATGGGAATCGTGGGCGTGGTGATGATCCGCGTCCTCGGCTGGCTCGAGGATTTCTTCGACGGGCTCAAGTGGAAACACGCGGCGATCTGGTCTCCGGTGATCGGCGCGGCGATTCTGGGGGCGCTGGGCTACTTTTATCCGCAGGTGCTGGGAACGAGTTACGACACGATCCGCGAGATGCTGAATGACCGGCTGACGGTCGGCAATCTGGTGGGGATTTCGGTGGCGAAGTTCTGGGCTCTGGTCATCTCGCTGGGTTCCGGGACGACGGGCGGCGTGTTCGCCCCCTCGCTGGTCGTCGGAGGCGGGCTCGGAGCCGCATTCGCGGTTGGCATGCGCCATCTGCTGCCGACGGTGGTGAGCGATCCGGCATTCTACGCGCTGGCGGCCATGGCGGCGGTATTCGGCGGCATCGCGCGCGCGCCGTTTACGAGTATCGTCTTCCTGTTCGAGCTGAGCCACAACCCCAATGCGCTGCTGCCGCTGATCATCTGCGTCATGGTGTCCGACGGCTTCGTGCGGTTGTTCAGCCGCGATTCAATCATGACCATCAAGCTGGTCAAGCGAGGCATGATCGTATTGCAGGACTATTCGGTTCCTGTTCTGATGCGGTCGCGGATCGATCAGGTGATGCGCAAACAATTCACGCAATTCTCGGCCGATGCCGAACTGCGAACGGTTCTCCAGAAGTTCGTGCCGGGCGATGTGGCGCTGATGCCCGTTGTCGATATGGCAGGCGCCCTCGTGGGCATCGTGGAACCGCACGACCTGCTCCGGACCGAACCACCGGATCACCACT
>JASHRH010000405.1 GCA_030037475.1 Acidobacteriaceae bacterium | reverse complement strand
TTCCCGCAGGTCTCGTGGCCGGTCCATCGGTCCGAGCCGTCGCTCTTCGTGCCGCAATCGGCGGTCGCGCGCTCCATGGAGCAGGCTTATCTCCTGCGTGTCCGCGACGGCAAACTGGAGCAGGTGAACGTCACCACCGGAGCTTCCGTGGGCAGCTTGACCGAGGTCTTCGGCGACCTTCACGCTGGAGATGAAGTCGCGTTGCGTCCGACAGACGATCTGCGCGCGGGCACTGCGGTCCAGCCGCAGGAGAAGCCGCTGCCGATGTGAAGAAAATGGTTCTGCCAGCCCACGCGCTGAATCGCCGCTGCTGAAAGTTCCGCCTCCGGGGGCTCGCCTGCGCGCTCAGCCAGACCCTCCCGATGCGCAGCGACAAAGCTTCATGCGCAGAGCAGCGTCTCGCCCGTGATGGCTGTCACCATCCCATCCTGTCTGCTTTGCTAGAATTTCTTTGGAAACCTGCGCAAAAACGAGGGCGGACGGCCTTCGAATGACCCTCCTTGAAACCATCGGCGCGGCTACAGGCGAGCGAATTCGCGTGGATCGGCGACCGAAACTCAAAGACCGTTTACAGCACCACATTGCGAGGAACGTTATGACGGAAATTGCTGCGATTCACGCCCGGGAAATTCTTGATTCCCGCGGAAATCCTACTGTGGAAGCGGATGTGGTGCTGGAGGGCGGCGCGCTCGGCCGCGCGGCTGTGCCCAGCGGCGCCTCCACCGGCGAGCACGAGGCCGTGGAACTGCGCGACGGCGACAGGAGCCACTATCTCGGCAAGGGCGTTCTTAAAGCCGTCGAAAACATCGAGAGTATCCTCGCTCCCGAGCTGACCGGCATGGACGCCGCCAACCAGCGTCTGCTCGACGCCACCATGATTTCCCTTGATGGCAGCGAGAACAAGGGCCGCCTTGGAGCCAATGCCATCCTCGCCGTTTCCATGGCCGCCGCGCGCGCCTCGGCCAGCGCTCTCAAAATCCCGCTCTATCGCTATCTGGGCGGCGTCAACGCTTCCATTCTTCCCACTCCCATGATGAACATCCTCAACGGCGGCGCCCATGCCGACAACAATGTGGACTTCCAGGAGTTCATGGTGATGCCCGTTGGCGCGGAGACCTTTGCCGACGCTTTGCGCTGGGGCGTGGAAGTCTTCCACACCCTGAAAGGCGTGCTGAAGAAGAAGGGCTATAACACCGCCGTCGGCGACGAGGGCGGTTTCGCTCCTTCTCTCAAATCCAACACCGAAGCTATCGAGGTGATCCTCCAGGCCATTGAGCAGGCAGGCTACAAGGCTGGCGAAGACGTCGCCATCGCCCTCGATCCCGCCTCCAGCGAGTTCTTCGACGCGGAAAAGCAGAAGTACGTCTTCAAAAAGTCCGACAAGAGCGAGAAATCCAGCGACGACATGGTCGCCTTCTACGCCGACTGGATCCGCCAGTATCCCATCGTCTCGCTCGAAGACGGCCTCGCCGAAAACGACTGGGCCGGGTGGAAGACGCTCACTCGTGAGCTTGGTCAGAAAGTCCAGCTCGTCGGTGACGACATCTTCGTCACCAATACAGACCTGCTTCAGAAGGGCATCGAGGAAGGCGTCGCCAATTCCATCCTTGTCAAGCTCAACCAGATCGGCACGGTCAGCGAAACCCTCGAGTGCATCGAGCTGGCCCGTCGCTATGGATACACCTCCGTCATCTCGCATCGCAGCGGCGAAACCGAGGACACGTTCATCGCCGATCTGGCCGTCGCCACCGGCGCTGGTCAGATCAAGACCGGCTCCGCCTCGCGCACCGACCGCATCGCCAAGTACAACCAGCTGCTGCGCATTGAGGAAGAGCTGGGCCAGGCCGCGGAGTTCCTCGGCCTCGAAGCCGTCAACTACGGGCAGTAGCCTGATGGGAATGTTGCGCCGAGCCGAAGCGCTGAAGGAGCCCGTCTTCACCAGCGACGGAAGAGCAAATGGGGCTTTGTATCAGAGTACGGATTGACAGCCTGCGAAAAAACACAATACGGCAGGGGCTTTGTATCAGGGCACGACACAACGGGTGCCCCACAACCTGGCCTGAGGCGAAGCCGAACGGCTCTGCCCGGTTTTGGCAGATGTGGGAAGGCCCGGATCTCAACCGGTTTTTGTATCAGGGCACGACTTCACAGCTTGCGGAAAGATACTCCGAGACAGCGGCTTTGTATCAGGGCACGACACAACGGGTGCCCCACATCTGCCCGGTTTTGGCAGATGTGGGAAGGCCCGGATCTCAACCGGTTTTTGTATCAGGGGCACGGCTTCGCAGCTTGTGGAAAGATACCCCGAGACAGCGGCTTTATATCAGGGCACGAGTTCACAGCTTGCGGACAAACTCTGCGGACGGGTGCTTTGTATCAGGGCACGACTTCAGTCGTGCCGTACAGGCAGCAAAAATACCGGGGCTTGAGCCCCTGCGACTTTGAGGTTGTAACCAGGGCCTTGAACCTGGAATCGCTTTGTATCAGGGCACGAGTTCACTCGTGCCGTACAGGCCGTGAAGGAAACCGGGCTTGAGCCCCTGAGGAACGGGTTTTCGGTAGTTCAGAGATTACAGTTACTGTGGGACGGGTGCGGGGCCGTGACGCCGCGCCCCGCCAGGAGGCCCTATGCGGAGCAACTTGTCCTTCACCACAACGCTGGCTCTTGCCCTTTGCGCTCTGCCCGGATGGGCGCAACAATCTGCGGCTCCGGCCACCACACCATCCCCGAAGGCCATCGAGGTTTCCTCTGGTGTGATGGCGGGCAATCGCATCGGCGGCGCTAGCCCGGTCTATCCGGCCATCGCCAAAGCGGCTCACATTCAGGGCACCGTCGTGCTTCAGGCCCTGATTTCCCCGGAGGGCAAGGTCGAGAACCTCCATGTCGTCAGCGGCCCGCCCATGCTCCAGGCCGCTGCCGTGGATGCTGTCCGCACCTGGACCTACAGACCGTATTTGATGGGCGGAGCGAGCAAGATTCTCACGCGGAACGGCCCCGTCACAGTTCCCACGCAGGGCAGACCGGTCACGGTTGTCACGCAGATCAATGTCATCTTCACTCTTGGAAGCGCCACTCCTGCCGCCGCACCCAGCGCGCAAGCTGTTCCAGACACCGGAGCCACGGATGCGGTCCCTGCCGCCGCGCAGGATCAGCCCCCTGCCCACCCCGTCACGCCGGAGCAGGTCCACGAAATGCTCCAGCTCACTGGCGCCCTGGGGATGATAAAGCAGTTCGCGGATGCCATGATGCCGACTATCAGGCAGGAAATGCCACCCTATATGCCCGATGACGTCTTCGCCGACTTCCAGAAAAGCTTTCTTGGTGCCAACCTCGAAGATGCCATTACGCGCGCCTACCAGAAGCATGTCTCCACTGAGGATGCTGCCGCCGCGATCGCGTTCTACAGGACCCCGGCAGGCCAGAGGATCTTGGCCATTCAACCGACACTTGAAAAGGAATTGCAGGAGCAGGGAAGACAGCTTGCCGTTCAGACCATGATGGAAGTCCTCGAACGGCATAAGTCTGAAATCGATAACGCGAAAAAGCAGTACGAAGCCAGCCATCTCTGGACACCGCCCAAAAACTGAACCACCATTACTTTTTCCCGGAGACATCGTGTCCGTAACGAAGAAACCCATCGTTCTCACCATCCTCGATGGATGGGGCTACCGTCCGCAGACCGAAAACAATGCCATCGCGCTCGCGCGCAAGCCCATTTACGACAACCTGCTGCGTGAGTACCCCAGCACCCTGCTCCACGCCTCCGATCATTTCGTCGGTTTGCCCGACGGCCAGATGGGCAACAGCGAGGTCGGTCATCTCAACATCGGTGCCGGCCGCATCGTCCAGATGGACATCACCCGCATCGATGCGCTGATTGCCAGCGGCGAATTCTTCACCCACCCCACGCTCGTGGAGGCGATGCAGAAGGCACGCAAAGCCCAGCTTCATCTCTTCGGACTCGTCTCCGATGGCGGCGTCCACTCCCATCAGGAGCATCTCTACGCGCTGCTGAAGACCGCGAAGCTCCAGGGCGTTGAAAAGGTGTTCGTCCACGCCTTCATGGACGGCCGCGACACGCTGCCCACCAGCGGCGCTGGTTATCTTGCTGCGCTTGAGCAGAAAATGCGCGAATTTGGCGGCAAGCTCGCCAGCGTCTCCGGCCGCTACTACGCCATGGACCGCGATCGCCGCTGGGAGCGCGAGAAGAAGGCGTTCGACGCCATGGTGAAAGGCCAGGCCGAGGGTGGCGCATATGCGGACGCCATCGCCCGCGTGAAGGAGTCGTACAACAACGGCGTCACCGACGAGTTCATCGTCCCCTTTGTCGTCACCGACGCCCATGGCCGGCCCAACGGCGTCATCCGCGACGAAGACGTTTGCATCATGTTCAACTTCCGCGCCGACCGCGCCCGCCAGATCACCCGCGTGCTCGCCCGCAACAGCGGCCTGACGAAGGAAGCCGGCCGCGAGCTGCAATCCGCCGAGGAGCTGGACACGACCATCCCCCGCAACACCATCCCCGGCAACCTGCACTACGTCTGCATGACGCAGTACGACAAGCTCTTCACCCTGCCCATGGTCATCCTGCCGGAATCCATGGAGAACCTGCTGGCCAACAGGATGGCTCAGGCGAACCTCCGCAACCTCCGCGTTGCCGAGACCGAGAAATACGCCCACGTCACGTATTTCTTCAACGGCGGGATCGAGAAACCCTTCCCCGGTGAGGATCGTATCCTCATTCCTTCGCAGAAGGTCGCCACCTACGATCTCGCTCCGGAAATGTCCGCTGCAGGGATCGCCGATACCGTCGTCAGAGCCGTCAACGATACCGCCTTCGACGTGGTTGTCGTCAATTTCGCCAATGCCGACATGGTGGGCCACTCCGGAAAAATCGAGCCCACCATCAAGGGCGTGGAAACGATAGACGCATGCCTGGGGCAGATTGAGAAAGCCATCCGTCAGCGCAACGGCGTCTGGCTCATCACCGCCGACCACGGCAATGCCGAGCTGATGGTCGATCCTGGGACCGGCGGCCCGCACACCGCGCACACTACCAATCCGGTGCCGTTTATCTATGTGGCTGAAGATGCGAGCCAGTTCTCGCTGAAACCCGGCGGCTCGCTCCGCGACATTTCTCCCACCATCCTTGGGCTGCTCGGCCTCACCCAGCCGGCGCAGATGACCGGTGGCGATCTGCGCACGCGCCGCGCCTGAGCAACATAACGGCGCAGCTTGTGCATGAACAGCTCAAGCATGTCAAAGATGGTCTTAGTAGCTCCGGCGAACGGTTACGATCCTTGCGTCGTGTTCGACATCGTCCAGGATGCGCGCGCGCCGGCCATACCCCGGCGAGAGCGTCCTGAAATCGCGCGTCTGGAGGCCTTCGTCAAGCAGTCGTTTGCGCAGACGCACTCCTGCCGCCACCTTCCTCCAGTCGATCTTTGCCTTCTTCCCGACGATCTTTCTTAGGCTCTTGACGGCAGCCATATGCCATCCTGTCTACGCGAACGGAACAAACGTGTTGGACGTGTGGATCGTTCCATGGTAATCGCGCTTTACCATGTAGTCCGAAAGAAGATCGTGGTAGCACCGAATGGCCTCGGACAAACCGGCATTGGCCCCGAAATCCTCGATTTGCAGCTTCAGGTCCTTTCGCAGGACCTCCATCGAAATCCCGTATCCGTGTGAGTGCCATTTCTTTGTATCGTTTAGCTGCTCCCCGATCCGCGTTGCAGCGGCTTCTTTCATCTTCTGTGTGACGCGGCGCTTGCGGGTTCCCGTTATCTTCCAGTCCTTGAATTTATACCGGACCAGCCATTCTTTCAGTGAAGTGATCGAGAGGTCGCGCTGCTGTTCGTAAAAGTACAGCTCGCCCTGATCGAACGAAAGGAGCAGCTGAATTTCAGTGGTCGAGATCCGACCGCGCTGAGCCTTCCGCAGCAACGCGTTGTACTTCTCCAGGTGGCCCAAAGCTGACACCAGCAGTCCCTTTGGCGACTCAATCTGTGGATCGATAGGACCGAGCCTTGAGTAGTAATCCATGTAAATGGAATCGCCAGACAGCGTAAAAATCGTACCAGCCGAATAGGCGTAATTCGGGATCACGAAATCGACGATCTGATAATGCCGCCGGAGCGTATCCACCATCCGTTGCACCGGCTCGATGAAACCACCGCCGGTAGTGAGCAGAACAATGAGACGCCCAGGGGCATTTCCCGCCGCACACTTCTTTTCTGCGACTGTCCTTAAAAGGTCATCCACTCCCCGAAGAACCGGGCCGCTGAAGCTAATGGCATGCGCCTGGAAAAGGCCTTCGATGTTCTCGATGCGGTCATGGAGTTGCTGCTCAACAAACTCGTTAGCCGTCACCGGCAAAACCCGCGAAGAATGCTGACCGGGCATTTCACTTTCCTTTGACAGCCCACCTGGCCTCTGCTGCCTTCTTCGCAATCGCCTTGCGTTGCGCCTTTGTCAGAACGGCTGCCCTTGCTTTGCCGCCTTTTATACCACCCCGACGCCCGATTGTCGCCAGATACTGCGAGACGACATCTCTCTCTGGTAATGGCTCTCCTGGTTCCTCCGTCGCCAGCTTCACTGTGAGCGCGGCAGCCTTGTTCGGGTAGGATGACATCTTGCTTAAGCGCCTCATGCATCCAGTATGCACTCATCCGGCGATCCCCTGCAAGCGTCTCATCGGCAGCCTGCGATTCAAAATGAGTCCGGACCGCGCAGTGCCGCCCGCTGTGGGATGACTTCCGGCCGGCCCCGCCCGTCCTACGATGAGAGCCATGCCATTTCCGATCAAAGTCTGTGTTGTTTGCGGAGAGGAGTTTGAGCTTCGCCCGGGCAAGCCCGGCTTTGCCAATCGCTGTCCCTCCTGCAGCGAGCCGGAGCAGGACGACGGCCTGTCCTCCGATACCTTCGGCAGCGATCCTGAAGCCGCCGCCGCCCGCCGCCGCGCCATGCGCGACCTGCTCTACCGCAAAGACAGCTAAGAAAGCTCTTTTCAGCAACTGGTCTGAAGGGGCACGGCTTCAGGCCAGGGTCCCCAGCGCGCCTGCGCGCTGGGGTGGTCAGCCGTGCCGATGATCTGCCGGCCTCTCCGCCTTCTCAACTCTCTGGATTGGGAGCCGGAGCCATCGTCGCGTACTCGCTCGCGCTTCGCTCGGTCGCGCCCAGGGGCTCCTGTCCGTTTCGGCTCACCTCGGTGTGCGCCAGGCATGCCCCAAATGTCCTCCACAGGATTGCGAAATCGCTCCGGAACGTAGATGCCCGCATGTATTCGGCATCCAGGAGCGCCTTGGCCGGCTTGATGAACCGCTCGTAAAACGCATCCAGCTCCTGCTTCGGGATTCCGGACAGCAGCTCTTCCTCGTTCTGGAACGCCAGGGTGGCCGTCCCGGTGATTCCGGGCCGGTACATCATGTGCAGCGCCTCATGATGAGGCAGCTTGGGCCGCGGGCCCACCAGCGCCATATCCCCGCGCAGCACATTCCAGAACTGCGGCAGCTCGTCCAGCTTGTGCCGTCGCAGAAACGCCCCGGCTCGCGTAATCCGCGCATCCCCGCTGACCGTGATGCAGGTTTGCCCGTCCTTCTCCGCCCGCATCGAACGGAACTTGTAGAGGGTAAACTCCTTCCCGTTGCGCCCCATCCGCCGCTGCCGGAACAGGATCGGCCCACGCGAATCCAGTCGCACCAGGGCAGCCGCAAACGCCAGTACCGGCATCAAAAAGAGCAATGCCGCGGCGGCCACTCCGCAATCCACGACGCGGCGCAGGGCAGATTTCGCCCAGGGGCTCGCGTCGCTCACCATGCGTTCTTTGCTCACGATGAACGGCTTGTTCCGCCGCTCGGCCATTCGCAGATGCACACTCACCGGGATTTGCCCGGGATCCGGGACCTTGTCGAAGGAAAGCGAACTCATCCCACCCACCGCCACATACAGGGTTTTCTTGGAGTTTTTGGCTTGCGATTCCCGGCGGGGCCTGCTCCTGGACTTTCAACTGATTACTTGTTAATAACTCATAGCCTGCGATCTGTGTCGCAGTGAATTCAGGGACTGATTACGTTAGATGCTTGTTTGGCAAGAGAAAGAGGAAAGTTTGTCACGGATGAATCTGGCTGGACCTGAAGCGGGAGTGGCATCGCGAATTGCTTCTGCCTTTTATATTGTCGTTATCTTGTTATCCGTCTTACGCTGGGTCTTCGCCCTTCCGCGGCATGTCCGATTTTGCTTCCGGCACAGCGGCGTCGGCGTCGCGGTTCTCCTGCTGTTTGTGTTCACCGCCCGCCCTGCGGCTCGCGCTCAGGATCTGCCGGATCAGGATCTCGGCTCAGGCAGCGCGACTACCCAGAATCAGCAGAACTCCACCGACTGTTCGGATCCTCTTCTGGCCGGTTCGGCTCTCTGTTCTCCCCTCAGCCCCAGCCAGGGTTCGACTGTTGCGCCGGCGCTCCCGGCCCAGACAGGGATCGTGCAGCCCGGCGCCGCCAACTACACCGATCTTCAGTCCGTCAGCGCCCAGCCACCGGGCTCCTCAGCCGTGAAACTTCCTCCCCAGCCGCTTACGGAGTTCCAGAAATTCGTCGCTTCCACCACCGGTCAGGTGCTTCCG
>JASHRH010000404.1 GCA_030037475.1 Acidobacteriaceae bacterium | reverse complement strand
GAATAAGGTTGCGAATGCCGAGCCGGCGGAAGTTTTCCGCGGCGGCGTCCATTGCGGTCGTGTCGATCTTGTTGACGGCGAGGAAAAGCGGCTTGCCGGTGCGGAGCAGGAGGCGGGCGAGGTCGATGTCGGGCGCGGCCAGCTCGGTGCGGCCATCGACCACGAGAATGATCGCGTCGGCCTGATCGAGCGCAACGCGGGCCTGGCGGAAGATTTCCGAGGGAATGAGGTTGGGATCATTGGGGATGATGCCGCCCGTGTCGATGAGTCGCGCCGTGCGGCCGCTCCAGGCGACCTCGCCGTAGATGCGGTCGCGGGTGATGCCGGGTTCGTCGCCGACGATGGCGCGGCGGCTGCCGGTGAGGCGGTTGAAGAGCGTGGATTTGCCGACGTTCGGGCGGCCGACGATGGCAAGGACTGGGGCCGTTCGCGCAACGGTGGAAAGAGGCCGGGGACGTTTCGACTGGCGCTTGTCGCTGAAGGGCTTCAAAGGGGTTGATGAGCTTTCCCGTGAGGTGAACGCGCAGGTCAATTCTAGCTGTTCCGCACCTTTCCGGAATGGGCCGGAGGAAAGCGGTTGTACTGTGAGCCGCTACACGGTACAATCTGAGCGTGATCCGGTCATTCAGGCACGCGGGACTGGAGAAGTTCTTCAGGAAGGGAAGCAAAGCCGGAATTCAGCCTCAGCATGCAGCCCGGCTTCAGGAGCAGCTTGCAGTGCTGAACGTGGAGAAAAAACCGGAGCAGATGAACGTTCCGGGGTGGCGCTTTCACGGGCTCAAGGGCGACATGAAGGGTCAATGGTCAGTGCGAGTGAGCGGAAACTGGCGAATGACTTTCGCGTTCCATGGAGAAGACGCGATTTTGGTCGATTATCGGGACGACCACTAAGCGAGGACAGGCGATGGCCATGATGTATAACCCGGCGCATCCGGGGCGGATCCTGAGACATTACCTGGGCGAGATGAGAGTCGGCGAGGCGGCCTCGAGGCTGCGGATCGCGCGGACAACGCTTTCGCGTGTGC
The DNA here is from genome assembly GCA_030037475.1 of Acidobacteriaceae bacterium. Lineage (GTDB taxonomy): Bacteria > Acidobacteriota > Terriglobia > Terriglobales > Acidobacteriaceae > Palsa-343. The sequence continues at coordinate 4,917 of JASHRH010000404.1, read as the reverse complement.
TGAACGGCAAGGCGGGATTCTCCGCAGATATGGCTTTGCGCGTGGCGGAGGCAACGGGGACAGACGCTGCGTTGTGGATGGATCTGCAGACCCAATACGACCTTTGGCAGGCGAGCCGGAAGAAGAGAGTCAAGGTCGAACCGTTCCCGAAGGCCGCATAGGCGGGGTTCTCTGCCTGCGGCCTCAGCTCACCGTCTCCGCACTGTAGCGGGCAATCAGGCCGGTGCGGACGGCATGCCGATAGACGCCGGTGAAGGCGCGCGCCATCAGGATCAGGTAGAGCAGCGCGAGGGCACTGCCAAAGGCCAGAGACGCGAGCGAGTGAGCATGGTGCTCGAGGACGCCGCGCATCCCCTCAAAGACATAGCTGGGCGGGATGAGGCGCGCGAGGCCCTGCATCCAGCGGGGCAGCACGGAGAGCGGGTAGAAGACGCAGGCCAGCGGCGAGATGAATGCGGGGATGGGCCAGATGAACCACTCCGCGGCAGGACCGAAGCGCAGGACGAGGGCACAGCCGAAGATGCCGAGCGAAATGCCGAAGAGAAAGAGCACGAGCAGGAACGCAGCCAGCAGCGTTCCATAGACAAGAAAGGAAAGTCCGAAGACGACGGTGGCCAGCGCGACCATTGTGGCGAGTCCAATGAGGCTGGTGGCAATGCTGGAGAGCACGAGTCCGCCGAGGTATTCGGAGACGGAGAGCGGCGAAGCGAAGAGGTTGAGGAAGTTGCGGGACCAGACATCTTCAAGGAAGGCGGTGGTGATGCCCTGCATGACGCGGCTCATGAAATCCCAAAGAAGCACGGCGCCGAGCATGGCGGGGACGAAGTTGAAGCGGGCGTTGGAGACGGAGTTGAGATAACGGGTAATAAATCCCCAGAGCACGATGTCGATGGCGACCCACGCGAAGAGCGGCACAATGCGGGCGGGACTGCCGCGCAGCAGATAGAACTGGCGAAGCAGAAGGGCAGCGGCGCGGCGGAGAAAGGCGGTCATGCGTCCTCCTCCGCGTGGCGAACGGTCAGCGGCTCGCGGGCGACGGTCACGAAGAGGTCTTCGAGGGTCTTGTGGCCAAGCTGCGAAGGCAGGGCACGCGGATCACCTTCGAGCAGGATTCGACCGCGCGAGAGGAAGAGAACACGATGGCAGACCTCGGCGACCTCGATCATGTTGTGCGAGGTCCAGAGGACGCCGACCTGGGTGCGGGCAGCGAATTCGCGGATCGTGGCACGGATTTCGCGCGCGATGGCGGGATCGAGGGATGCGGTGGGCTCGTCGAGCAGGAGCAGGCGCGGCTGGTTGAGCATGGCTTTGGCGAGGGCTACGCGGGTCTGCTCGCCGGATGAGAGCACGCCGCATTTGGTATTGCGGAAACGGACGAGATCGAATTCGGCGAGGACAGATTCGATGCGCCTGCTGAGCGCGGGAACCGCGTACAACATGCCAAAGACGCGGAGGTTCTGCGCGACAGTGAGATTGCCGGGCAGCGGCGCGTAAACAGCCGCGAAGTTGGTGCGGCTGAGGGCCTGGCGCCGACGGAGGGCGAGATCGCAGCCATCGATGACGATGGATCCCGAGGTTGGCTGGAGCACGCCCAGGATCATGTTGATGGTCGTCGTTTTTCCCGCTCCGTTCGGTCCGAGCAGACCGAGAATCTCATGCGGTTCGACGGAGAAGGAGACGCCATCGACGGCGAGGGTCTCTCCGTAGAGCTTGTGGAGCTGGGAGACGGAAAGGATAGAACCGGACGTGGGCGCGGTGTCGTGAGGCATCCAGAAATCAGTGTGGCATCCGGGCGAGTCGAGAACTGGTCTCATCAACAGGTTCTCGGCCCAGGCGAGCGGCTTGCGACCCGCTTCGATGGCGGGTCGCACTCGAGCCATATTTGAGCGCAAGGCATTTATGAGACCAGTTGGAGGGCAATCCGTGAGCAGATCGCCCTCGCGCCGCGTACAGGATTATGTTCCGAGGAACATGACGTGGACGTAGATGCCGAGGCGGACGTTGTAGGCCAGATACCAGCCGACATGGTCAGGATCGGGGTAGAGGATGATGTCGTCGGAATCCCAGAGCCAGCCATCGCAGTACGCAACGTCGGCAGGGGCGACACTGAAGTAGAAGCCGCCAAACCAGAAGCGGCCAGGACCTCCGCCGGCGAGACGCCAGATGTGTTGCGGGCCGATGGCGTCGGGGAAATGGCCGTGCTGCCAGGGATGGTCGAGGTGATACGCGTTGGCGTTAGCAGCAGGATGTCCGACCCAGTGGCCTGTCGTCGCATCGACATGCGGAGCGGCAGGATTCCCGGGAGCAGATTGCTTCGGCAGCGGAGTGTGTGAAACGGGGCCATGCGACGGGATGTATCCGCCGCCTACCTTATGCGCCGGCGCAGCGTGCGATGCCGGCGCGGCGTGGCCGCCGGCAGGATGACCGCCGTGGTTCTGGGCGATAACCGGGATAGCGAAGGTGAGCAGAACAGCCAGGGGAAAGACAAGTCGTTTCATGGTTTCCTCCGGGATTGCATGGGTGAAGCGCCGCCGCCACCGCCCGATGAAGCCTGCAACGCGGGCGAACACGGCTGCGGTTTCCGCGGACGGACGACGCCGATCCGCGGCAGAGTCATGATACACGCGCAAGGCCGCGCAGGCGGTTCAGGGTTCGCCGGGGATCTCCAGAAAGTCCCAGGAAGCGGTGATCTCCGCGCCGAGACCTTCGGCGATGCGCACGGCCGCGTCCTCAACCTGGCGCATCAGGCCGGAGAGATAGCCGCGGGAGCCGGAGATGGCGGCGATGCCGAGCGTGGCGGATTGCCAGGTGGGCGACTCATCCAGTTCCGCGATCGAGATGTTGAATCCGTGGGCCAGCTTCTCCTTCAGGCTGCGCACGACCTGGCGGCGATCCTTGAGGGAGTGAGCGTGGGGAATCCGGAGCTCGACGATCATGGCGGCAACGGGCATCGAGCTATAGTAGCGCGCTGGGCGGCTCGCGCAGCTCTCGGGGATGGGAAGTGAGGAGGGTCCTGACATCCGTTGAAAAGTTCGCAGATTACTTACTTGCAAAACAAAAGTAAGATTTGCTACTGTGTTCCGCGTGGCTGGAAAGCTCCCCAGAAAGCATCGCTCCGGCTGCCCGGTCAATCTTTCGCTGGAGGTCTTCGGAGACCGCTGGTCATTGCTGATCGTGCGCGACCTGATGGTGCGGGGCTTTCGCAGGTTTGGCGATTTCGAGCAGTCGGGCGAGGGCATTGCGACCAATATTCTCGCTGACCGGCTGCAGCGGCTGCAGTGCGCGGGACTGGTGGAGGCGGAGCCGGATTCAGAAGACCGCCGGAAGGTGAATTACCGGCTGACGGAGAAGGGAATTGATCTGGCCCCGGTGATGCTGGAGTTGCTGATCTGGGGCGCGCGGCATGAGAAGACGGGCGCACCGCGCGAGGTGATCGAACAGATGGCCGCGAATCGGGATGCAGTGCTGGCCGAAACAAGGAGGCGATGGGCAGAGCGGGATCCCAGGCCGCTGCTGCCGTGGCTGGGCGGGCCCGCAGGTTAGCCTGGACGGAATTTTGGCGAAAGCAGGAAAGGAGAAACTTGCATGGAATCAAAACGAGTGAGGATGACTATGATTGTTGCGCTGGTGGCCCTGGCTGCGGCCACCCTGCAGGTGCAGGCCCAAAGCGTCCTAGCGCGCGACGCCAGGATGGGACCGGTCGATCCGTACCTGATTGCAAATCGAAATGCCGAAATCGCGCTCGCGCGCAGCGCCGCTCCGGCATCGATCTCGGCGCAGGCCGAGGTGATGGTTCTGGGAAGGCACGGCTTCGAAGTTGCCGTCCGGGGAACGAATCATTATGTCTGCCTCGTTGAGCGATCCTGGGACGCCGTCGCGGTTGGCTCCCCGAAGTTCTGGGTTCCTGAAAGCCGCGGGCCCGATTGCCTCAACGCAGCCGCCGCAAAATCGTATCTCCCCATTGTGCTGATGAGGACCCGGCTCGCGCTGGCCGGCAAGTCGGAGGCGCAGATCGGCGCGGCTGTCGAGGCAGCGTTCAACCAGAAACAACTGCCGGCGCTGGAGCCTGGCGCGATGTCGTACATGCTGTCGAAGCAGGCCGACTTCGGCGACGGCGCAGGGAACTGGCATCCCCATGTGATGTTTTTTGTGCCGTTCACCATGCGCAGGAGCTGGGGTGCTAATCTGCCCGGATCGCCAGTTCTTGCCGCAGACGATGCTTCGGATCGGCTCACCATCTTCATGATTCCCGTGGCGCGGTGGTCCGATGGCACGGCCGATCCTCGGGCAGGAAGTTAAGAGAAACGCATGAGACATCTAATCGCCTCCAACATGATGACGCTTGACGGGTTTCTCGAGGGAGCCAACCGGGAGCTCGACTGGCACCTGGTTGACGAGGACTTTTTGGGCTATGCGCGAGAGATGCTTCGCTCGGTGGACACGATCCTCTTCGGGCGCGTGACGTATGAGATGATGGCGGCCTACTGGCCCACCGCGCCCAGGGAAGAGATCCAGGAAAAGATGAACGGGCTGCCAAAGATCGTGTTTTCGCGGACGGTCCCTTTACCTGCCTGGGCCAACACAACGGTAATCCACAGCGACGCAGCTCCCGAGGTGGCGCGCCTCAAAAAACAGCCGGGCAGAGACATGGTCGTGCTCGGCAGTGGTGCTCTGGCGTCCGCGCTGCTGCAGGCCGGCCTTGTCGATGAGTATCGCGTGATCCTCAATCCGATTATTCTGGGCAGCGGCCGCCCCATGTTTCGGGGCTTCGACAGCCGGTTACCGCTCAAGCTGGCCGGGGTACGCCCGTTTCGTTCGGGAGTGGTGATGCTCTCGTACCAACCGCAGTGAAGAAGGTCGGCAAGGAGAAAACCATGCCCATCGCACAAGCTTTTCTCGCTGAGTTCGAACAGCAGG
>JASHRH010000044.1 GCA_030037475.1 Acidobacteriaceae bacterium | reverse complement strand
TGGGCGTGCAGCCAGGGCAGGTCCGCAGAATCTTTCTGCTGCAGGGGTTTCTGATCAGCGTGATCGGGACGGCCTTTGGGCTGGTGGTGGGCTACACCATCGCCTTCCTGGGGCAGCACTACCGGTTCATCCATCTTTCCGCGGATGTGTATTCCCTGGACTATCTGCCGTTTGCGCCGCGCATCCTGCACGGGGTGATCGTTACGGCCATGTCGCTGGGGGTTTCGCTGCTGGCGACGCTGTATCCGTCGAGTTCGGCGGCCAGCGTGCTGCCGGCTGAGGCCCTGCGATACGAATAGGAGCGCAGCGGGGAAGAGCAGAGCAGCGGGCTGGGTTTTACCCGTTACTCGCCCACCCTGCCGCAAAATCGGAGACAAGGGCGGGGCACCCGGCTCCCCGCTACGGCCAGGGCCGCCGCGATCCGGGTCCATTCAGCCGGTGCTGCTGTATCCTGCCCTTACACATGCAGCGCCTGATCACCGCAGTTATTCTGGTTCCCGCCGTCCTGGTGGTGATATTTCTTTCGCCGAAGTTCCCCCTGTTGCTGCTGGGGGTGGTTTTTGCTGTGTCGGCACTGGCCCTGTGGGAGTTCATGGGCCTGGCCGACGCGATGGGCGCCAAGACGCCGCGCATCGCGGTGCTGATCTGCCTGGCGGCGCTGCTGCTGGCCATTTTCCGACGCCCGGACCTGATGGCGCCGTTCACCGGAGCGCTGGCGCTGACGCTGTTCATCGTCTGCGCTTTTCGATCGCCGGTGAATCGCGTGCTGCCGGATACGGCATTCTCGGTGTTCGGGCTGATCTACATCGGGCTGTCGATGTCTTCGCTGTATCTGCTCTCGACGCAGGATAACGGATCCTCGCTGCTGCTCTTTCTGTTTCTTGTGGTCTGGTCGGGCGATATCGCCGCGCTCTACATTGGGCGCGCCTTTGGCAAGCGGCGGCTGGCGCCGACGCTGAGCCCCAACAAGACATGGGAGGGAAGCATCGCTTCCGTTGCGGGCAGCGTGGGAATCACGGCGCTGCTGCTGTGGGTGGCTCAGGCGCTGAGCGCGCACAGCGTGGACGCGCTGTTTTATCCAGGAACCGAGGTTCACTGGCTGAGCCTGGCGGTGCTCGTGAACATCGGCGCGCAGGCGGGCGATCTGGTGGAGTCGGCGATCAAGCGGGGCGCGGGAGTGAAGGATTCCGGGCATCTGCTGCCCGGCCACGGCGGCATGCTGGATCGCATCGACGCGCTGCTGCTGGCCGCTCCGTTGCTGTGGTACGCTCAGTTAGCCCAGCAGTCTTTTTAGCAGCTAAGAAGCAGTCAGCTATAGTCCGGCCAGCTAAGAGGCGGCCAGCGGGTAAGCGGTCAGCGCCCGGCAAGAGCCGGCAGAGAGCGCACCAAGTTGAAACACATTGCCATCCTGGGATCGACCGGCTCCATCGGGCAGAGCACGCTGAGCATCGTCGAATCGTATCCGGAACGGTTTGGGGTTGCTTCGCTGGCGGCTGGGCGCAATCTGGAGATGGCGCATCAGCAATGTATTCGCTGGCGTCCCAGGGTGGTTTCGCTGGCGAACGAAGAGCTTGCTGTGAAGTTGCAGCGGCAACTGCGGCGCGACGGCGTTTCCGAGACAGAAGTAGTTTGGGGCACGGAGGGGACGGTTCGCGCGGCGACTCTGCCGGAAGTGGACTTCGTCGTTTCCGCAATCGTGGGCGTAGCCGGATTGCAGGCCACGTATGAAGCCGTGCGAGCGGGCAAGACCATCGGCCTGGCCAACAAAGAAGCGATGGTGGCCGCGGGCGAGATTCTGACGGCGGCGGCATGCGAGCAAAACGTGGCGCTGCTGCCCATCGATTCCGAGCACAATGCTGTGCACCAGTGCATGAGGGCAGGCCGGCGCGCGGAAGTGCGGCAGATCTGGCTGACCGCGTCGGGAGGGCCGTTCCGCCAACTGCCATTGGCGGACTTCAGCAAGATTACGGTGGAACAAGCCCTGCGGCATCCGACCTGGGTGATGGGGCGGCGGATTACTGTCGATTCAGCGACGATGCTGAACAAGGGGCTGGAGATCATCGAGGCGTGCCGGCTGTTCGATCTGCCGCCCTCCGCCGTGAAAGTGACCATCCATCCCCAATCCACAGTGCATTCGCTGGTGGAATACGTGGACGGCAGCCTGCTGGCGCAGATTTCGGTCACGGATATGCGGCTGCCGATCCTGTATGCGCTGAGCTATCCCGAGCGGGTGGAATCGGAGCTGCGCTTCGACGTGGCGGCCCTGGCCGAGCTGCACTTCGAAACGCCGGATTTTCAGCGGTTTCCGTGCCTGCGGCTGGCGTATCAGGCGGCGGAAAAGGGCGGCGCGCACGCCATCGCGCTGAATGCGGCCGACGAAGTCGCCGTAGCCGCATTTCTGGAACGAGCCATCCCCTTCCTGGGCATTCCAGCTACAATAGAAGAGGTACTCGAGACAACCTCGGAGACACATCCAGCGACCATACAAGAAGTGCTTGCGCTGGATTGTGAGGCTCGCGAAAGGACGCGCGAGGTACTGTCGCGGCGGTTTGCGGCGCGGGACGCCTGAGCACGCCGACGAATCCAGGGTTTTCCGTTTTCTCTATGTCTTTTGCTTTCGTCTCCATCATCTCTTTTCTGGTTGTCCTCAGCGTCATGGTCGTGGTGCATGAGCTGGGACACTACATCGTCGCCAAGCTGTGCGGGGTGCGCGTCGAGACCTTTTCTCTGGGCCTGCCGCCGCGGCTGTTCGGGTTCAAATATGGAGACACCGACTACTGCGTGAGCGCGCTGCCGTTCGGCGGCTACGTGAAGATGGCGGGCGAAACGCCGGGACAGGAGAGCACCGGCGATCCGCACGAGTTCAGCGCGCGGCCGCGCTGGCAGCGCATCCTGATTGCCGTGGCCGGCCCGGTGGCGAATTTCGTTCTGGCGATCGTGCTGATGGCGGGCTTTTACATGATGCACAACGAGGTTCTGCTCTACCTGAACCAGCCGGCGGTGCTGGACGCGGTGCCGCAGAATTCGGCAGCGGCGCGTGCCGGGCTGCGCAGCGGCGACCGCATTGTGCGCTTCGACAGCGAGCGGAATCCCACCTGGGATCGGATGGACAGCCGCGCTGCCCTGGATCTGAATTCCACGGTGCCGGTCACGGTACAGCGGACGGTGGATGGGCAGACGAGGGAATTCAGCACGGAGATGTATCTGGCGAATCCGAGCCGGAGCGACGACTTCGATCTGTCGACGCTGGGGCTGATTGCCCGCGAGCAGAGCGGGCCAGTGGTCATTGCCGACCTGATGTCGGGCGCTCCCGCGACGAAAGCGGGTCTGCAGACAGGGGACGGGATTGTGGCCATCGACGGCCAGACGGTGCACAGCATTCCGGCGATCATTGCGATGCTGAACCAGAACGGCAACCGACCGGCCAGTCTGGTGGTGGATCGCAAGGGGCACGACTTTTCCGTCGCGATCCAGCCGGTATGGATGGATACTGCCGGGGAAGAACCCGGATACCGTCTGGGGTTCAGCGCGAAGCTGCCGCCGTATCGCGTGGAGCATCTGCCGCTGCCCGCGGCGGCTCGCCAGTCGGTGAATTTCAACGTCGTCAACTCCGGCTACATCCTCGACATGCTGTACCGGCTGTTCACGCACCATGCCGCTGTTCTGCAGCAGATCAGCGGGCCGGTCGGGATCGCGCACCTGACCGGAGAGGTCGCTGAAACACACGAATGGGAATCGATGGTGGGGCTGACGGCTCTCCTTAGCCTCGATCTTGGCATCATGAACCTGCTGCCGATTCCGATTCTCGACGGCGGCATGATTCTGATGCTGCTGATTGAGAGTATCCTGCGGCACGACATCCGCCAGGAAGTGAAGGAACGCGTCTATCAGGTGGCGTTCGTCATGATCATCCTGATCTTCGCGTTCATCACGGTGAACGACGTGTCGAAGCTGGGGTTCTTTTCGAAGCTGAAGCCGTAGGGACGGCCTCCTCTTAAAACCGAAGAGGCGTCCTGGCTGAAGCCCCTCATTGAGAGCAACTTGCGGCACGGCTCAAACAGCTTGCGGAAAAAATGCATGTCGTAGGCAAGAAATGTCCCTCAGCGGCTGAAGCCGATCTGATTTGCGGCCTTTACGGCACGGCTACCACCCCAACGCGCAAACGCGTTGGGGACCCCGGTTTGAAGCCGTGCCCCTTCAGAGGATCGAGTTTCCGCGGGCTGCAAACCGTGTCCCTTCCAAGGCCGACTCCTGCGAGATTTTTCGGGCCTTCAGAGCGCCAGCGGCGGGGGCGCGTATCCAAACTCGCTTTCGATGGCTGCCGCCACGGCAAGCACTAATTCATCCTCGAAAGGCCGAGCGGCGATTTGCACGCCAATCGGCAGGCCCTCGGCAGAGCGACCGACAGGGACGACGGCTGCCGGACCACCC
>JASHRH010000043.1 GCA_030037475.1 Acidobacteriaceae bacterium | reverse complement strand
GTCGATCGCTGCACAGAGCTCGGGCGGAAAATCGCGGGAATGGACACGCGTCCGGCGCAGCAATGTGCGCATCGTCGGAGCGAGAGCGATCAGTTTCGCATCCGCCCAGCGCTGCACGAGCGGGCGCGTGCCGTTGCCGGTCGAGCAGACCGCGCGGCCGTCCGAGGCGATGACGGACGGATTGCCACCCACGCGCTCTACGGTGCGCCACGGACAGGGAGAGTGCCCCGCACTCACCGCCGGGCCAGCGGGTACTGTGACCGGCGCCGGGGGCTGCCCACCCGGCGCCGCGGACGAGTGCTGTCCGTGAGTAAGAGAGGTCATTGCACTGCCATCCAGAGAAAAACCCAGAGGGCGGCGAGCCCACAGAGTCCGAGTACCACAAGGGCCTCGATGCGCTCGCGACGATGCTGGTGCGCCAAGCGAGCGAGAATGAGTTGCTCACGGGTCATGGCTTATTCCCATCCCTGACAGCCGCAGTAGAACTGATCGACTCCGCAATCCCCGCGGGGCTCGTAGTGATCGCAGAGATGCCGGAGATGATGCGGACGCGGTGAGATTCGATGCGCGCTCTCGAGGTAGCCGTCATGGGCGCAGCGGCTCGCATCGCGGGAGCCGGGCCCGCAGTCCTCGAAGAACGGTAGCGTGGGCGAGGAGGGCTGCTCCGTACCGCAGAGGGTGCAGCGGGCAAAGCGGGCGGTCATGACCCTCTCTCCGCTTTGGCGATGGCGGCATCAATCTGACCGCAGATGTCCGCGTGCATTTCGCTGGAATTGGCGCGCGTAGCATGGAGTGCCGCCAGCATCTCCGGCGCAGCGGCGATCAGGCGCGCGTTGGCCGCCGCGTTTTTATGCCCACGATTGTGGACAGTCGCGATAATCGAGCTTTGGTCCGCGTCCACGAACACGTAGTAGCCACCATTCGTGAACGGATAAATTGGCTGTGCCGTCCACGGTCCCGGCGTATGCGCGTTCATGCCGCCTCCGCCAGGTCAAACAGTTCTTGCACCAGCGCGGGCGAGGGCTCGATCACATCGCAGTGGTCTGCATCGACCTTCCATGTGCCCGCATCCGTCTCGATGAGTAGCATCGTGCGGTACGTGGTCCACGTGCCGTACTTCGAGACGTGGGCAATCTCGCGAGACTCGGCAATGACTCGGCCCGTGAGCCCGCGCGGAACCTTCCGGCCGCGTGCAACATGCACGAGGGCGCTGAGATGCGGGAGCTTCAGCCGCTCGGAACCTTTCACGACGGATGCAGCCCGGTCGGTAGCGGCATACCAGCGGTCGGCCAGGAAGCGCACGGCCGGCGTCGCATCGACCTTCGCAGAAGGCGGTACGGAGCCGCCGCGAGTCGTCGCGTACTCCACCGTGTGCGGCCGGCCCGTCTCCTCGTCCCAGTAGGTGACGTACCAGTCGGAGTCGGAGTAGCCGTTCTGTTCCCACTCCTTGAGCACGAGGCCCTCCGCGACCATCTTCGCGGGCAAGCGCGCGGAACTTCGGGGAGCAGCGGAGTCGTAGACGGGGAATCCCATGATTCAGGCGCTCCGCCGCATCGCGGCCCGAAGTCCATCGATCTGAGCGGTGCGATAGGCGTCCCGCGACGCCTGCACCACAAACCGATAGATGGAGTACGGCGCGTAGTCGCGTGCAACCGAGGTGTCCGGCACGTGGCAGAACTGCCGCCGGCTGCCACCCGCGTGCTCCTGCAACGTATGGAAGGTGCCGTTCGAGGCGATGAAGTACCCCGGATCGTTCGCTTGGTCGCCGGAGTAGTAGACGTCCGTACCGAGGGCGAGAGCAGGGACGGCCTTCGCGAACGCGCTCATCGAACTTGTTCCCCAGAGTCATTGATCAGACGGAACCGTTCCAAGCAGTGATAGGCGTTCTGTACGATGACGGTCGGCGAGCCGTCATAAGCCGCTTCGACTGTGTACACGTCATCTTCGCGCAGCCGACGGAAGCTGCTGCGATCGTCGATGCAGATGACTTTGTCGCCGACCCGAATCGATCGTTTGGATTCCGCCGGCCAGCTCGGACCTCCTGTGCGCTCACCGACGATCTCGTCGTATGCACGCACGGCCGCATCGAAATCAGCGCGATTCCAGTGCTTGCGCCCCGCGGCCTCACAGGAGGCGCATGCGGCGCGATATCCGGCCCTGTGTGCCTCGAGGAAGCGGTCAGCGTGGCGACGGTCGAAGCTGCCGGTCTCAAGCCATACGCCTTCCCAGCCGCCCAGAGGCGCTGTATCGGCAACGGCCGCTCGGCGCTCGCTGGACTGTGTACTCATGGACCCTCCCTAGATGCGATGGGAATGGATCGTAAGCGACGTTACGTCCATTGTCAAGCGTCCTTACGTCATGACGCGAATTGGGGCGCAAAACGCAGCGCGAGCGCGTTATGTCGAGAGACTACTTTGTTCGCTTCGGAGGAGGCGGCTCAATTTGTGGATAAAGGAGCTTCGCCAATTCAGGTTGCTCCCGTAGTAATCGTTCGACGACAGCGATTTGCGCACGTAGGTGAGCGCGCACCGCATCTGGCAGATCATCCCAGCGATAGGCAATCGATTTAGCTTCCTGGCTCAGAGGCATCTCGAACTCCTTTCGTGCCTCACCAGGATCCAGTAATAGTTCGATTTCCTCGAAGCCGAGTTCTCGGCACAGACCGAGACGATATCGGCGCTCGATCTCATCGACGGTGCCCTTTTCCCAGTGCGACACGGCTTCGCGGCTACCGACACCGACGGCGTCCGCGAGCGTCTGCTGCGATATGCCTCGCTTTTTTCGCGCGTCGCGTATGGCCATTCCGCGTTTGACCGCCCTCGGATCGAGTTCGCGCTTTTTCTTGTCGGCCACCAATGGAAGGTTACGGACCGTAGTCCGCTGATGCGAGGAAGTACACTTGACGTAGGACGTAAGGGCATTTACGCTCAGAGGATGTTCTCCTTCCAGGAAATTGTCGAGTACTTCGGCGGAATCACCGGCTTGGCTAAGGCGCTTGGTATTACCACCCAGGCCATTTCTCAGTGGGAGGACGAAATACCCGAAGGGCGCGCCTACCAGATCGAAGTTTTGAGCAACGGCCATTTTCCTCATGACCGTTTACCGATTCGGCATTCGTCGGATCTACGCGCCTAACCATGGCCAAGAGCTTCGCAGTTCGAGGGGTGCGTGGCTTTGCCGATGATTCGCAGTCCGACGCACAACTTAATCTAGTCCATGAGGACATCTTCGAGGCCCTGAAGTCGCTGGTAGCGGCCATGGGTGGCGCGAAGAAGGTCGGGCCGCGCCTATACCCACAGAAAACCGAAAGCGCTGCGCGGCAACAACTCCACGATTGTCTGAACACCGACCGCGATCACGAGCTCGGGGTGCAGCGGTTGTTCACGCTCCTGAAATGGGGGCGAGAAGCGGGCGCCCATATTGCCCTCTATTGGCTCTGCGACGAACTCGGCTACACCCGTCCCCAACCCATCGA
>JASHRH010000403.1 GCA_030037475.1 Acidobacteriaceae bacterium | reverse complement strand
CGCCGATGCGCTGTACGGAGACCTCGAAATCGGCAGTCGCGTCCCGTTTTCGGGCGGCGAGTGGAAAGTGGTCGGTATATTCGAGAGCACTGGCGCCAGTTCCCTCGACTCGGGCGCGCTGGGCGATGCCGACACGGTGATGACGGCGTTTCATCACAACTGGTTCAACAGCGTCACGGCGCATCTCGACGGTCCGGGCTCGCTCGATCGGCTGAAGCGCGCGCTCGCCGCGGACCCGACGCTGCACGTGCAAGTGCGACGCGAATCGGAGTATTTCATCTCTCAGTCCCGCCCGCTGAACGTACTGCTCGAGTTCGTCGGGTACTTCGTCGGGAGCATGATGGCCGTGGGAGCCGTCTTCAGTGCACTCAATACGATGTACTCGGCCGTCAGCTTACGCGCGCGGGAAATCGCAACGCTGCGCGCAATGGGGTTCGGCGGAGGTGCCGTGGTGACATCCGTGCTCGTCGAGGCGCTCGCGCTGGCTATCGCCGGCGCCCTCATCGGCGCACTCCTGGCATGGATCCTGTTCAATGGGCACGTGACGAGTATGAGCCCGAATACCATGGCAACGCAGATCGCGTTCGCGTTGGCAGTGACACCCGGACTGATGGCGCTGGGTATCGTTTGGGCCTTCGTTATCGGGGGTATCGGCGGCCTCTTTCCAGCGCTGCGGGCGGCACGCATGCCGGTCGCGCAAGTTCTGACGGCTGCGGTGCGGTAGAGAAGCAGCAGCGGGCGCCGATAAGGCGATCGTGACTGACCGCTCTGCTGCGCGTGGAGCGAGAGCTCGGAGGTCCGGAGCTGGCCGACTGCGGCAGCCCATCCTCGGTGGTCTCCGCCGGCGCCTGTTCTTCCACACATCGCCACTGCCAGTGTCGGCAGCATTGGTGGCTACGTGGGCGTCGGTACCGAAATCCGAATGTCTCTCAACGCGCCATACACCATCGTGGTGCTCACAAACGAGGCCCCCCCAGCTGAAGCATATGTCTCAGAGAGGGCGGTCGCGCTCGTTGCTGCGAAGATCAAGGGGGAACATGGCGCATCGCGGCATACCTTATCTGCGCACGTCAGGAGAGACGCACTCGTCACTCGGTAGCGTTGCGCTGAACCGACTGCTTCTCAAGTCGAAAGGCGCTCCGCGCGGCGCCAAGCGCGGCCTGCCCCATCGCCAGGACCTCCGGGAGTTACAGCTGACTCCGGTTGAGCGGCCCAGACGACGTACGTTCCGCAAACCGTCAGCACGAGCGCAAGCGAATAGCCCGCCAAGCGTCGAACGCGATTCGGCGTCGGACGTCCGAGGATTGCAATTCGTTCAAGCAAGGGGTGACGCCGCCGCCATCCGAAGGCAATCGCGATGGGTGTCGTAATTTGGGTTTTCACCAACGCCCGCGCATAGCGCCGACGGGCGATTCCTGCTCGACGGAGTACGGCCGCATCGCAAGCGGCCTCCTGATCAAATCGGAATCGGTTCCAGGCCCAGTACATGAGAGGGTTGAACCAGAACAGGCAAAGGAGCCACACCGCCATCGAATTTGTGAGCGCGTCATGTCGATCAAGGTGAGCGCGCTCGTGTGCCAGAATCAGCGTTCGCTCACTTACCGAGAAACGCGTCTCGAAGTCGTTCGGGAGTACGATTTGCGGGTGCCACACACCGACCACCATGGGTTGCTTCGTGGTCGAGCTCCGGCACGTGTCATCGGAAAGGCGTTTTAGCCTTCCGAGCGAATTCCTCAAGACTCGTTGACAATAGGCGAAATACGCAATGGCGGCCGCGACGCCGATGGCCCACACGAGCGTGCCTGTCGGCGCAAAATGGTTGACGGCAGTATTCGGAGCGAACTCCAGAGGTACCGAGATCCCTCTGATCAATACGGGAGCGACGAACGTTTCGGGACCGCAGAGACAGCTGGGCGCTCGAGGCAGGAGCACGGCAACAAGACTTGCGGGCAGTAAAAGCCAGAGCCAGTAAGCTGCCTCGGCACCGACCGCACGCCGGGTCGGGATACGAAGCGGGCCGACGACGAGAATGCCGAGTGTCCCGACGACGGATAGCCGGACGAGAACGGCGAGAACGTCATTCGCCATCGTCCAGCTCCTCGATCAGCCGCTTGAGTTCCGCGACATCGGCTTTCGACAGCTTTCGATGCTGACTGAAGTGCTGGACCAGAGGCGCCACACGCCCGCCGAACAGGCGGCCCAGCAGCCCTTCGCTCTCCGTGGTGATCCACTGCTCGCGCGCGAGCGCCGCCGAATAGACAAAGCGGCGACCTTCCTTCCTGGGGCGAATGGCACGCTTTTTCACGAGCCGCGCGAGCAGGGTTTTGATCGTCGAGACTTCCCAGTCCTCCTGCGCAAGCGCGGCGATGACGCGCTCGCTCGTGGAGGGTCCCTCCCGCCACAGCACCTCGAGCACGCGGGACTCGGCGTCGCTGATCGACACGACGGCTTGCACGATTCTTTCCTATCGCCGCCTCGTCTACGGGTGTAGACTGATCGTAAGACTACACCTGTAGACATCAAAGTCAATGTGCGGCGAGCGTCCTTTCTCGGCCACACATCAGGTCGAAGTGTCGGCGCGAAATGAACTGGCGATCGAATGCTGGGGCTAAAGGGAGAGTCGTATGAAGCGCGTGCTTTTGATGATCGTTGCCCCAATCGTGTGCACCTTCACCTCAGGAGCGCATGCGAGCCCTCGGACGTGGGTCGAGGGGCGGAACTACGTGCTGCTCAATCCGGTGCAGCCTACCCACGTGCCGGCCGGGAAGGTAGAGGTTCTAGAGGTGTTCTCTTACAGCTGTCCGTACTGCAACAGGTTTCAGCCGGTGATCGAGGAACTGGAGCGGAATCTACCCTCCAACGCGCAAATGGCGTTCCTTCCGGCATCGTTCAGTGCGGCCGAAGACATGCCCATGTTTCAGCGCGCGTTCTTCGCGGCACAGACACTCGGTGTCGCCAGTCAGGCGCATCAAGCAATATTCGATGCCGTGTGGAAAACCGGTGAACTCGCTGTCGTCGATCCGGCCACGAATCGACTGAAATCTGCGCTCCCCACGATCGAGGATGCCGCGCGATGCTACGCGCGTATCACAGGAATCAAACCGGAAGACTTCCTTCGGGCCGCACGTTCGTTCGCCGTGGAGGTCAAGATGCGATCCGCCGATGCACAGATCATAGCGATGCAGGTTCCGGGCACACCATGCCTCGTTGTGAACGGCAAATATCGGATCGAACTGGACACTCTGAGCAGTACTGACGATGTCATCGGTATCGTCAGGTTTCTGGTGAGCAAAGAGAGCCAGCGATAGCGGTGGAAAGCTGCCGTAACCCGGCGCCGGGAACGTCCCGCAATCGGCAAACTCCTCGGCAGCAACTGAGTGACGGTTCCTGAAGCGAGGGAGACCGGCGTTTGGACTATCCGACCCGAAGGAGACATTCGCCGAAAGCCCGTTCTTCAAATGCCTTGCTGCTCGTGACGCGGCAAGGCGGCAAGATCTCCGTCGCGAGTGAGCCGGGCCGAGGAACGACTTTTGCCGTCTGGCTGCCCGAAGCGAGCTGACGCCGGCGCGCGCGGCGTCATTCGGCCGGCGCGGCAGGGAGATCGTCACGCTCACCGCCGGCGAGCCGAGGCTGCGCCAGGAGGAGGAAGAGGAGAGTCGCGCGAATCCGTATAGGCGCCCCCGACGGACAAATAGTCCACGCGGATTCGGACACCTTGTCCGCAAGGCGCGGCGCGAGACCACCAAGATATTGATAATGCGAGGTTTTACGATTCGGCATTCCTCTTGCTTCGGCGCAGCATCGGGAGCCGCTCGCCCGCGGCGGAGGACGGGTTGGTCCGGCACGACCGAGCACAGACGCGAGCGCCGGCAATTGCGAGATCGCCACATGCAGGATTCCACCCCGATGCTAGCGTACGATCTTTACGTCAATGTGAAGAAGCCGGCCGTCGGCATCTACGTGCGCGCAG
>JASHRH010000402.1 GCA_030037475.1 Acidobacteriaceae bacterium | reverse complement strand
GGACAGCATATAGCGAGCGCAGGAATTGCGCGAGATCGTCGTCAATGAAGACCCAGCGGCGGCCGGCCTTCGCTCCGGGAATGAGGCCGCGTTTCGCACGAGATCGGACTTCCTCAGGATGCATCTGCAGGAAGGCGGCGGCTTCGTCGAGGTTGAGCGTTTTCAAGGCAGTAACGTCAAGATCGCTGCGTGTTGCGGACCGGCAGTCGCAGTCTTCCGGTTCACCTGCGAGTTCGTCCCTACTCCACGTCCAGGGTGTAATCCTCATCGTGGCAACACGCGCACGAGCGGCGCAGCCGGCGACCGCCGGCCAGCGGAATGGGTCCCGGCTTCAAGCTGCAATGCAGCGGTGTGAAGATCAGGTACGCGGGGCCCAACGGCGCCGCAATGAATGCGCGTCCCGACAGGCGCGGGGTTTAGGACTTCGGAGGCAGGACGCGGGTATCCTATCGAGCTCATCGTAAAAGGATTTCAACGTGTCGAACGCGTGGTGGAGCGCCACCTCCTCCTGCGGATATCTCGCCCACTGCTGGGCCGACACGTACTCGGTTCTGCGAGCGGCTCCGATCTCTCTGGGCTTGTTGGAGACGGGAGGGATCGAACTCGTAGAATCCACGCGATCTGTGATACAAACGTTACGGGGGCTGCTGGACGAAGGCGAGTCTGCAATGGCAGCCAATCGGTAAACGCCATCGCCAAGCGAATGTCTCGTTGTGGCCGGTCGCGTGTTCCCCAGACCGATCCATTCAGACGATCTCGTCAAAGAGCGCGAGCATCAGGTTCCAGGCGCGGCGGTCGGCTTGCTCGTTGTAACGAAATCCAGGGTAACCGCGCGCATCAATCTCTCGATTCGTGTAGCTGTGGCCCACGCCTCCGAAAACGTGCAGCTGCCAGTCAGCACCGGCCGCTTTCATTTCCTCGACGAACGACGCTCGATCCTCTGCCGGAACAATGGGGTCATCATCCCCGATCATCATCAACACCTTCGCCGCTATGGGTCCGGTCGCACTCCCCACCGGCCTCATAAACCCCGGATGGAAGCCGACGGCGCACCGGATGGGGGCTCGATCGCGAGCAAGCTCGAGGGCCACGACGCCGCCAAGACAAAATCCGACCGCGACGAGCCTCGTGGCATCACAATGATTATGCGACGCCAGAAGATCGAGCGCCGCTCGCGCTCGGCGGCGCATGAGAGCAGCGTCCGCCATCAGGCGATGTGACTGCTCGCGAGCTTTGTCTAGTGGCAAATTCGTCTGCCCGTACATGTCCAGCGCGAACGCAACGTAGCCGCGTTCCGCCAGCATTCTGGCCCGATCTTTGATGTGATCCGTAATACCAGGAGCCTCGTGCGCAACGAGCACTCCTGGAGCAGAGCCACGAGTTGCGCCGTCCGCTAGAAAGCCGGTCAGGCGAACTTCATCAACCTCGTAAGTATGTGCCACCAAGTCCATGATCGGTCACCTCTGGTCGGTCGGCAGCCGTCACCCGCGAATCCGTGGGCGATTCTCGCACTGCGTGCGATCCCGCCTCCAGCGACTGCTTTCCGGGATCCGACGGGGGTCAATAACCGCATCTGGCTGGGAGCACTGGTTCGCGTAACGGATTGCGAGCCGATACCGTCACTCGGAGTTCGCTGCAAGTGCCGGGGATGCTGTGCTCCTTCTCTGAGTCTTTCCACCACCGAAGAGCATCGGCTCGCCGAACTTGCTCTCGGGAGCATTGTAGATTACAGATTCGAAGGCACTCCTTCCATAAGTGTCGTCTTTCGAAAGGTACGGCGCCCCACTAAATATAAGCTGCATAACATGACGTCGCTTTGCCGAGTTGAATACGGCATTGGCGATCTGGTCGAACAATGAAGGACGCCTCGCTGAGTAAGCCAGTGAGTCGAACATGGTTTTGTCAATGTAGTCGATGTGTGTCCAGACGATGCCGGGGCGCGTTCCCGATAATTGGTGCCTCGCGGCGTTTGATATATCAGTGACTATGTTGCGGGCGAACCGCGATGGCCTTATCGACTGAAGCCGAACAATGCCCTTTGGGTTCAGCAGGAAATACACGGCAATTCCGTGAAGGAACGCATCGCGACTCGCCCGCTCCAGTATCGGTTTTGCGGGGCCGTCAGGGATAGTCCCGACAAACTGCACGGTAGTGCCGGGCTCGACCCTCACCTCGCCTTGCTTGGCCACAGCCTCGTTACAGGCAGCGATTAGCCTAAGTTGGTAGACGCGATCTGCGGGCAATCTGCCGTCGATAATAATCGTTAGGATCGGGATCGGCGCGGGGAACGGCAATCTTCTGTGGCTCCCAGGTCACGGTGTCCGGATCGAGCACTGGCCACCGGCGCTCATGGGCGATCGTCTGCGCCAATCGGGACTTTCCGGAACCCGAGTTTCCGATGATCGCGATCTTCATGGATCTCACCCCGGTCTAGTCGCGATGCATCCGTAGCCAGTCTACGGCGAAGTCGACCGCCGCACGCATACGGAAAAGCCTGCACGTGGCCTCGCCCACTTTGCCAACCGAAACGGTGTACGTCGCCTGCTCAAAGTCCGAACCCAGCTCCTCGAAGTCCTCACCCTGGAAGCTCGGCGCCACGAACGAAATCCAACAGCGCTTGCCGCCGACGATCATCGGCGCGCCGCTCGAGATGAGCGGGGGCAACTTCCCCGAGCGGCATTCGGCGAGATGAAAACTCGTGCAGTTCGCGAAGCTTGGCCCAAGCAGTAAAACCTTCGCATCCGCCTCGTACAGGCGGCCCAGCGGGGAAAGCTCGTCCATCGCGTGCTCCAGCTCGTGCGGCGCGACAATGCTGGCCGCGTCGGGGCCCCGGGCGGTGAAAGAGTGCTGCGGATGCGCGCTGCGAGAGGTGCCGGGCCAGGATCGAAAGCATTCGTTGATGACGCCCATCGCGCTCGTCGGGGTCTTTTGCGGTTCGTATGCCGGCATGGCAGCGCGAGTTTCTTCGTGCCACGCCTGTGGAATCGGAGGGTTGCGCCAGTTCCGGGGATCCGAGAGGTATGCCGAAAAGGTCGGCATCACGATCAGGCCGTTCGATCCGACGCTCTCGATCAGCGCTTCGACCACGGCTTGCGCGCCGCCCGGTACGTAGCCGAGCTTCGACAGTGAGGTGTGAACCAGGAGCTTGTCACCGAGCCCGACGCCGAGCCCGCGCAGATCACGAACCATCCGCGAGGGGGTCACCGGTCGCGCCGTTCGCCCGATGATCTCGGATTGTCTCATGTCCGCCATGATCCCCTTCCGGCGAGGAGGAGCAAGTCCAGCGTCCGCTTTGTCGCTAC
>JASHRH010000401.1 GCA_030037475.1 Acidobacteriaceae bacterium | reverse complement strand
TGCAGCTTCATCAGCGCGCGGCGGCGCTGCTCGATCACGCGCTTTGGCACCTTCGCGGCCAGGTCGAAGGCCCGCGAGCCTTCTTCGTCCGAATACGTGAACACGCCCAGCCAGTCGAAGCGCGCCTCGGCCACGAAATCGCACAGCGCCTCGAAGTCGGCATCCGTCTCGCCGGGGAAACCCACAATAAAAGACGTGCGCAGGGCAATGCCGGGCACCGCCGAGCGAACCTTTTCGATCATCTTCAGGAAAATTTGCGGACCGCCGCCACGCTTCATCGCTTTCAGCACTGGCGCTGAGGCATGCTGCAGCGGCACATCGAGATACTTGCAGATGTTTTCGTGCCGGGCCATCGTCTCCAGCAGCTTGCCGGTGATGCGATTGGGATAGGCATACAGGAAGCGCAGCCACACCAGGCCCTCAATGCTCGCCAACCGGTCGAGGAGCCTGGCGAGGCCGTCCGTCAATCCCAGATCCTCGCCATAGCAGGTTGTGTCCTGGCCGATGAGCGTGATCTCGCGGACACCCTCGGCCACGAGCGCCTCCGCCTCAGCGATCACCGACTCGAAGCGCCGTGAGCGGAACTTGCCGCGCAGATTCGGAATCACGCAGAAGCTGCACGGGTGGTCACAGCCCTCCGCGATCTTGATGTACGCGGAAGCCGACCTGGTCGTCCGCAACCGCGGCGTCGTGTGATCGTAGAGATACTGCGGCAGAGCCGTCGTCGCTCCGTCCCACGCCGTCCGCGAAAACCTTCCCTGCTCCTCGCGGCGGTCGCCCTCGGCGCGGACACTGACCGTATCGGGCGTACTTTTATGGGTTCCGGCGAGGGATTCGCGCCCCGGACGGACGTCAGCGTTCCCGGAGAGAATGGTGAAGGGCGAAGTGGCAGACTGCGCTGCGACGGGTTCCAGTCCGGCTGCACTGAGAATCCTCTCCAGCTCCCCGGTGCCCACCACCGCGTCCACTTCCGGAATGTTCTTCCGGATCTCGTCGCGGTAGCGCTCCACCAGGCACCCGGCCACGATCAGCTTCTTCGCGGTCCCGGCGGTCTTGTGCCGCGCCATCTCCAGGATCGCGTCCACGCTCTCCTGTTTGGCCTTATCGATGAAGGAGCAGGTATTCACCACCAGGATTTCGGCGGAAGCGGCGTCTGCCGTCATCTCGGCCCCGGCGCGGTCCAGCAGCCCCATCATCACTTCGCTGTCCACCAGATTCTTGGGGCACCCCAGCGAGACAAAGCCTACGCGCGGCCGCGCCATCGATTCGCCACTTGCTGCGGTGGTTTCTCTCTCCAATACTTTGATCACACTTCTATTTTAAGGGACGGTACAGAACGGGGCATACGCGATGGATTTACTTGCCTGTCCCGCAAACGCACGCGGCGAAGCTCCGTGCAGTGGTGTTTGCCAGCGAGCAGGCGTACTGCGGCCAGAACGGTGTCAGGACGGGCGCCAGGCCTCCTTTGTAGTAGTAGCGGATGTACGCCTGGCTCGCTGTTGTTTGGGCTCTCGGATCCCGGCGGAAGTCCGCGATCAACTGCCGCACCGCCGCCGGCGAATACGCAGTTTCGTGATAGGTACCGTCGAAATCGTACTCCTCCGACCAGGTTGTGTTCATGCCTGTCTGGTTGGAGGCCTCTATCACCTTGTAATCCAGCAGCGACGCGGTTGCCGGATCCACCTCCGCCACCGTAAAGGATGGATTGTTCCCATGCACGGGGGTGATCGACGGCAGCACCTTCACGGCTATGCTGTGTCCTGCTGCCGCTTCGTGGTCGCCGCTTTCGGGCGCAAGCAGTCGCATCTCGTCCATGTGAGTATGCCCAAAGAGCGCCAGTTTCACCACATCGGCATCTTGCATCAGCAGATCGTCGAGGCCGTCCGGCTTCAGAAACAGGTCGGGCTTCTCGCCGCCGCAGACGTTCCGGAACCTGCGCACCGTCGCATACGTGTCCACTCCCGGTGGAATATGCCCCATAACCCACACCCGCTCGCCGCTCTTCCGAGCCTGGGCCAGTTGCTGCTTCAGCCACGTGAGCTCCACGCTCCAGGGTGCAGGATCCGGCGCTCCCTCGCATGTCCGATACTTCGGCGACAGAAACAGATCGTTCAGCACAATCAACCGCGTCGCGTGAATCGGCGCCGGTAACCGCGCACTGTAATAGCCGCCCGCGGGAAACTCCGCCAGGACTTTGCGCCGCTCCGCAGCGGGCATACTATCCGCCACAGACGCGGCCAGCTGCTGCAGGAACCAGCTATCCGAATCCATCCGGTAATCGTCGCAGCCTGAATCGTTGTTGCCGAGCGACACATAGACAGGCACGCCGGGAAACTCCGCCCGCAGCTGGTCCATCACGAACGCGATCGTTTTCACCACGAATGCCGCATACGTCTCCGGACCCTGCTCAACCCAGCCGCTCGTCACGCGGCAGGGGAAATCATGCGCCACCAGGTCGCCGCTGAGCGTGATGAATGCCGGTCGCGGCGTGGCCGCGTGCATGGCATCCAAACTCGACCGCAACAATGCGTAAGGCGTATCGACACCCTGCGCATGGCAGACCCTTTGCAGCGCTGCAAACTCCTTCGCTGCGCCCGGCGTAGCCGGCTCAGACAGAATCGAGGTCCACTGGCTTACCGGCGCGTCGAGGAGGCGCTGTTCCTTATTTGGATCGTGCAGCGGGTCGAAATGAATATCGCTGATGAGCAGCGCCGGAACGGGTGCATCGACGACCCTGCCGGCCCTCGCCGCAAGCGCCTGCTGCCTGCCCCGCGTCGACTGAGCACTGACACAGCACGTTGCTGCAAGAACAGCAACGGCTACCGGCCAAAGGCACATGAATCGCATGAATCTGTATCGCAAGATGGCTCCGCTCTGCCCTTTCGGCACTGTAACGGAGCTTCTGCGTGTTATACAACCGGAGGATCAGCTCATCTTTCGCGGTGCTATCATCAATCGTGTGCCGGGTCCTGCGCGACGCAATCCCGCCAACCCCGCCAGGTCCGGAAGGAAGCAACGGTAACGGGCCAGTGCGTGCGCAGCAGGTCACCCGGTGCACTGAACTTTTTCTCCTCGCGTCACCACCTGCTCGGCCGATCCACCCAAAAGCTGCTCCTGAACCCTGTTGCCTATCCCCCCTACCCTGCCTTTCTGCGACAATACTTCTGCACCCAGGAGAGCCCGATTGACCCTGTCCGTTCGTCCGCGTGTGCCGGCCCGCGCCAAAATCAGCGCCCTCGGAACCTTCGCTCCTTCCCGCCTGCTCACGAACGCCGATTTAGAGAAGATGGTCGATACCTCCGACGAATGGATCCTCAGCCGCGTCGGCATCCGCGAGCGGCACATCGTCGAGCCCGGCCAGGCGACCAGCCACATGGCGGTCGAAGCCGCCCGGCGTTGCCTCGCCGCGCGCGGGATCGAAGCCTCCGAGGTGCAGGCCATTATCGTCGCCACGGTCACGCCGGACATGTTCTTCCCCGCGACTGCCTGTCTCGTGCAGGATCGCCTTGGAGCGAAAGGCGCCTGGGGTTTCGACCTTTCCGGCGCGTGTTCCGGCTTTGTCTATGCCCTGCAGATGGGCTGCCAGCTCATCGAGAGCGGCGCGCATACCAAAGTTCTGGTGATCGGATCGGACACCATGTCATCGATCATCGACTATACCGACCGCGCCACCTGCGTTCTCTTCGGTGACGGCGCCGGCGCGGTCCTGATTGAACCCGCTCAGGACGGCGAGTTGGGCATGATCGATTATCACCATGAAATTGACGGCTCCGGCGGCTGCTCACTCTACATGCCCGGCGGCGGGAGCCTGCATCCGCCCTCCCGCGAGACCGTCGACAAGAAGATGCACTACGTCCATCAGGACGGTCAGGCGGTCTACAAATTTGCCGTGCGCAAGATGGTCGAGGCGGCGGAGATCCTCCTGAACCGCAACGGCATCACCGCCGCGGATCTGGCCTGCTTCATTCCGCACCAGGCGAACAAGCGCATCATCACGGCCAGCGCCGAGCGGCTCGGGCTGCGCGACGAGCAGGTGATCATCAACATCGACCGTTACGGCAACACCACCGCGGCGACCATCCCGCTGGCCACGGAGACGGCCATTCAGGAAGGCCGGCTGAAGAAGGGCGACCTGATTCTCATCGCCAGTGTCGGCGCGGGATTCACCGTCGGGGCGGCGCTGATCCGGTGGGAAATTTAAGCTCGGCGCCTCCGCGAGCCACAATCACACTACTGGTACGGCATCACCTGAAACTTCAGCTTGTAGGCGACAGGTTTGCCGTCACGAAACGCGGGGATGAATCTCCAGTGCATCGCCGCCCTGAGCAATTCGGCATCGGACGTCGAATCGACCATCTTCGCCGCGTGCACCTTCCCAGCCTCGTCGATGGTCAGCATCATCGTCTCCCACTGGTCGCCCTGCGCTGCCTCTGCGTCCCATGGTTCTGGCCGCCAAACCAGGATAGGCTGCGGAGCGGTGTCAGCCGCGGCCTCTTCGGGCAGGGGCGCGTTCGGCTGGTTACCACGCAGCACAGCTCGGCTCATCAGGTCTCCGAACATCGCCGGGCGTGGAACCACAGGCGATGCACATTGATGCTCCATCAGATAGGCGTAGACGAATGGGGTGTCGTTCCATTTCGGCGGCAACTTCGCGGAGGCCACGCCAGCCACCTGCGCCTCGATGCCACTCGCTCGTGCCGCGAGAATCTCCGCCTTAATTCCAGCCACATCGGTGGGCGGCCAATCGCGGCTCAGCTCCGCCCAGGCCTGGGCCGCGCGACCGCTGTAGAGATATGCGAGCGCGATCTCCAGCACCTTCACCTTCGTCCTGCGCAGTCGTACCCACAGCGCCGGTGGCATGGCATCGAACCTCAGCCGTCCGTCGCTCGCCCTGAAATCGGTGAGATCCTGCGCATCTAACTGCCCGCGTAGTTGCGCGATCTGCTTGTCGTATTGGCGTCGATACCAGGCGCTGACATCCATCAGCCGGTCATGCTGAAAGTCCAGCACGACGGTAGGCGGTGCATCAAAATCGGCGTAGGTCAGGTCATCCAGCCCGTCCACGGCCGCCGCGTCCGTCGTCCAGATCGCGACTCGCTTGTTGAAGCCCGCGTCGATGGCCCGATACTCATCTCCTCCGGTAATCGTTCGCAGCAGGCGCGGATGCTTGTCCAGGGAGTAAATCGCGTAAGTCGCCTGCCAGCTATTGCTGGCGCTCCAGGATTCGAAGGCCACGACGGGACCGCCGAAGCCAAGGTTCACCCCCATCACATCGATATCCACCTTCGCCGCGGACGGGATGGCCACCAGCCGGTCGCCACGATCAGTCAGCACAGCTTCGCAGGTGTGCTGAGCAAAGCCTCCCACGTGCGCGGGCCCCACCCGCACGCTCACGCCGGTCGAGAACGTCGTGGAAAACTGTCCAAATCCCTTGCCGCAGACGACCCCACCCGCCTGCGCCCGACTCAACGGGGCCGTCAGGCACAACAACCCGACGGTCAACGCCCCTCGTAACCAAAGCCCCATGTTTGCGGAACCTCTGCCAACCATCGCCGTCCTCCGCTGCACTGCTCTTCGTGGGGCGTCCAGCGCTGGCCTTCCATCGTACTCCGCCCGGTTCCGGCGGTGCTGTCTCCGGGACTTCGGGTCGTTGCTATACTCGATACGAGGCCGCCTCTCGGCCCGGGGTATCGTTCGCCCCACGCCGGACCCGAAGCGCAGGATTCCTGACCAGCATGTCCATCCGCACCCGTCGCACCCTCTTCTCGCTGATCGTCTTCTTCACCCTCTGCGCGCTGGGCGGCATGATCCTCAGCCAGCAGGTGGGCGCGCAGTCCGCGGCCGATGAGTCCGATTTCCGCGACAGCCTCAAGACCTTCAGCCAGGTCTACGCGATCGTGGCGAAGAACTATGCGGAGCCCCTCACCGGAGACATGCCGAGCAAAGTTATCTTCGACGGCGCCATTCCGGAGATGCTGCACACGCTGGATCCGCATTCCAGTTTCTACAATCCCCAGGCGTACGCCCGCATGCAGGAAGAACAGACGGGCAAGTACTACGGCGTCGGCATGCTGATCGTGCAGCAGCCCGACGGCCAGGTCGCCGTCGTTCACCCCATTGAGGGCGGCCCGGCATTCCACGCCGGGGTCCATCCCGGCGACATCATCACCTCGATCGACGGCAAGTCGACGAAGGGCATGACCACCGATCAGGTGGCCGCCCTGCTGAAAGGCGAACGCGGCACGACGGTCACGGTGACGATGACCCGCGTCGGCGCCAACGCGCCGCTCACGTTCCAGCTCACCCGCGACGAAATCCCGAACAACAGCATCGATCTGGCCTACTACATTCGTCCGGGCATCGGATACATCCACATTATTCAGTTCACCGAGACCACCGGGCGCGAGTTCGACGACGCTATCGACAACTTCGGCCCCGGCCTGAAGGGCCTGGTTGTGGATCTGCGCGGGAACCCCGGCGGCGTCCTGGTCGATGCGGTGCAGGTTTGCGATCGCCTGCTCAAGCGCGGCCAGATCATCGTTTCTCAACGCGGCCGCGCCTATCCCGAGCAGGTGTACCGTGCGACTCACGGGAATGGCGGCAGGGACTTCCCCATCGTGGTTCTTGTCAACCGCGGAACTGCTTCCGCGGCAGAGATTGTTACGGGCGCTCTCCAGGATCATGACCGCGCGCTGGTTGCCGGCGAAACCACGTTCGGCAAGGGTCTGGTGCAGACCGTCTATAACCTGGACGACAAGACCGGCCTGGCGCTGACCACGTATCACTACTACACGCCCAGCGGCCGGTTGATTCAGCGCAACTATAACGGCGTCTCGCTGTACGACTACTACTACGACATCGATCAGCCGACCGATCAGAAAAACCGCGAAGTCAAGCTCACGGATTCCGGCCGCACCGTCTACGGCGGCGGCGGCATCACCCCGGACGTGCACCTGCAGCCGCCGGCTTCCACGCCGTTTCAGGAGGCGCTCCTCGACCACGACGTGTTTCTCGGATTCACCGAGCACTACCTGGCGCATCGCGCCATCCCACGCGACTTCGAGGTGAATGACGCGGTGCTGAATGACTTCAGGCAGTACCTCGCCACTCAGAACATCGACTACACGCCACAGGCGTTCAATCAGAACCTGGACTGGGTGAAGGTCTTCATCAAATCCGGCCTCTTCCAGACCGAATTTGGCTATACCGCCGGGCTCCGCGCCCGCGCCGACTGGGATCCGGAGATTCAACAGGGCATCGCGTTGTTGCCGCAGGCCGCTCAGCTGGAGGACCACGCGCTCAAAGTAGATGCTGAGAAGGAAGCGGCTCTCGACAAAGGGCCGGCACAGCAGTAACACCTCAAGTTGTTCGGAATGCCCCAGCGGCGCTCTCGGGCGCCGCTTTATCCTTGCTGACATCCAGCCGCTAACAGCCGGCTGCTCTCCCATGACCTTCCGCTTTGCCGAAGAACCTGATCAGGAAACGTTGATGGCGCTCATCAATCGCGCCTTCGCCGTTGAAGCCTTCTTCATCCGTGGCGATCGCGTCTCGCCGCAGCGGCTCCGCGAGTTTATGCAAACCGGCCGGTTCCTCCTGGCCGAAGAAAACGGCGAACTGCTCGGCTGCGTGTACGTGGAACTGCACGGCGATGCCGCCTACCTGGGCCTTCTCTCCGTCGAGCCGGGGCGCCAGAAGACCGGCTTCGGACGGCGTCTGGTCGTGGCCGCCGAAGAATTCGCGCGCGAAATGGGCGCGCGCCGGATGGATCTGACCGTTGTGAATCTGCGCACGGAGCTGCCGCCCTTCTACCAGAAGCTCGGCTACGCGCTGGCTGGCGCCGAGCCCATCCGCGAAGAGATGATCCCGCGCGTCATCCAGCCCTGCCACTTCATTCGCATGTCCAAGCCGCTCGGCAGTGCGGCGTCGTGAGTGCGATCTGCTGCCCGGAAGCGATCCGGTCCAGCACGGTTTCAGGTTCTGACTGCGCTTTGTGCTCTGAGCGTTGACCGCTGCTTTTTGAGCGCCAGCAGCGGACGGGCCGCCAGCACGATCCCGAGCACGACGGTGATCGTCAGCGGCGTCTTCACGCCCGTTTTTACGCCCCACCAGTAATGGATCACCCCGGAGATCGCGGCCAAATAGGCCAGTTTGTGCAGCCGATTCCAGTTCCTGCCACCCAGCTTGCGAATCGACCACGAGGTCGAGGTGAGCGCCAGCGGCAGCAGCATCAGCCAGGCCGCCAGGCCCGCCGTGATGAATCGCCT
>JASHRH010000400.1 GCA_030037475.1 Acidobacteriaceae bacterium | reverse complement strand
ACGCGGGTGCGCCGGCCATCCTTGACGAGGCCGCGCTCGATGATTTTGGAGAGCAGGGTAACGTCGATGTTGCCGCCGCCGATGATGACGGCCGTGCGGCTGCCGTTGAGGGTTGTTTTTTTGCGGAGCAGCGCGGCAAGAGCGGCGGCTCCGGCGCCTTCGGCGAGGGTCTTTTCGCGCTCGAGAAGGAGAAGGATGGCGCTGGCGATTTCCTCTTCGTCCACAGTGACCAGCTCGTCGACGTAGCGGGCGACGAGAGCGAGGGTGCGCTCGCCGGCGCGGCGGACGGCGATGCCGTCGGCAATGGTGGCCTCGGCAGGGACGGTGACGGGATGGCCGGCCTCGCGGGCGCGAAGCATGGAGGGCAGACGGTCGGTCTGGACACCGATAACGCGGATGGCGGGGCTCGACTCCTTGAGGGCGCAGGCAATGCCGGCAATGAGGCCGCCTCCGCCAATGGGGACGACGACGGCTTCGAGGGACGGAATTTGCTCGAGGAGCTCGAGGGCGATGGTCCCCTGCCCGGCAATCACCTCATCGTCATCGAAGGGATGGAGGAAGGTGAGACCTTCGATGTGGCTTTGGTGGATGGCTTCCTCGCAGGCTTCGTCGTAATTGGCGCCGTGGAGGACGACTTCGGCGCCGTAGCTCGAAGTAGCGGCGACTTTGACCAGGGGCGTCATGAGCGGCATGACAATGCGGACGCGCAGTCCGCGGCGGGTGGCGTGGTACGCGACGGCCTGGGCGTGATTGCCGGCGCTGGCGGCGATGACACCGCGCGTGCGCTCGTCGGGGGTGAGGGTGAGGATTTTGTTCAGCGCGCCGCGCTCCTTGAAAGCGCCGGTGCGCTGGAGATTGTCGAGCTTGAGGAAAAGCTCCTGGCCGGTCAGCTCGGACAGGCTGGCTGAGTGGCGGACCGGAGAATGGTAGATGTCGGAACGGATGCGCTGAGCCGCAGCCTGGATGGAAGCGAGGGTGACGGTGCAGTGCGGAGCAGTGGATGTGTTCGGGGTAGTGCTCAAGGGAAATCTCCTTCCGGACAAAAGAAAAAAGCCATCGGCGCCAGGAGCGCGATGGCTTTTCGAATCTCAATGCAGAGTCGCCTGTTAGCCGCCCGCTCCCTTTCGAATGGGGACAGTAATTCGCGCGATGGCGATGGGAGCGAAGGCGCGAACTGAATGCGAACGGTTCATTCCGCGAATCCTGAGGATGTTTAGAGGAAAGCAGAGCGGGAGCGGCTTGTCAATCGGCGCGATCCGATTCGGCCCGCAATGCGGTTCTGCCGCGTTCCTGTGGCGAGAAATGGGCAGATGGACCAGGCTGGATCATGAGGGCATGGCGCTGCTCAGGGAAATCCCGCCGGCCGTCAGCGCAAAACGAGGGCGGCGCGGGCGCAGCGATTGTGGAACTGCGGGAGTAAACGGGACGTATCTGAAGTGAGGGCGGCCTTATGGTGAAGTTTCTGCTGTGGTGCATTTTGTTTGTGCTGTGCTGGCCGCTGGCGCTGCTGGCACTGGTGGCGTATCCGGTGGTATGGCTGCTGCTGTTGCCGTTCCGGCTGGTGGGGATTGCGGTGGGCGGCGCACTGGAACTGGTGGGAGCGATCATGATGCTGCCGGCGAGAGTGTTGCGGGCGATCTGAACACAAATATCCACCACGGAGCACACGGAGAGCACAGAACAAGCCGGGTGATCGTCGTTCAGTAGGACGGGCCTTACACTGGAGCCATGGCCGGACTCATTCTGGATGGCAAGGCGTACGCGAAGGAGTTGGAGGCGGAGCTGACGCAGCGAGTGGCGCGGCTGATGGCCGCCCAGGGTGGCGAGCCACCGATTCTGGCGACGATTCTGGTGGGAGACGATCCGGCATCGGCAACCTACGTGAAGATGAAGGGCAATGCATGCCGGCGCGTGGGGATGGAATCCCAAAAGATTGAGCTGCCTGGCACCACGACCACGAAAGAATTGCTGGCGGCGATCGATGAGTTGAATGCGAATCCTCGCGTGCGCGGGATTTTGCTGCAGCATCCGGTGCCGAAGCAAATTGACGAACGGGCGTGCTTCGATCGGATTGCGCTCGAAAAAGACGTGGATGGCGTGACGGCGCACGGTTTTGGGCGCATGGCGATGGATGAGCCAGCGTATGGGTCGGCAACACCGGCAGGGATCATGCGGCTGCTGCTGCGATACGGGATCGAAATTGCTGGACGCGAGGCCGTGGTGGTGGGCAGGAGCCCGATTCTGGGGCGGCCGATGGCGATGATGCTGCTGGCGGCGAATGCCACGGTGACGATTTGCCATTCACGAACGAAGAACCTGCCGGAGGTTGTACGGCGCGCGGAGATCGTCGTGGGCGCGGTGGGCAAGCCGGAGTTTATCCGGAGCGAGTGGATTCGGGATGGCGCGGTGGTGGTGGATGCGGGATACCATCCCGGAGGCGTGGGAGATATCGAGCTGGCGGCGGTAATCGATCGCTGCTCGGCGTATACGCCGGTACCGGGCGGAGTGGGCCCAATGACGATTGCAACACTGATTGCGCAGACGGTAGAAGCAGCAGAGAACGCGCTGGAAAAACCGAGACCATTCTCGGTGTAGAGGCCCGAACCCGCGAGGGCGCGGATGCATCCCAGGCAGAAACGGGAGACCTATGCATATTGCGTCGACTGCGACCGCATTTCCCCCGTACTACTACACGCAACGCGAAGTGGTAGACGCGCTGCTGGCCTTCTGGGGTGGCGATCCGAAGATCGCCGCAGTGCTGGAGCGGCTGCACTTTCGCACCAGCGTGGACGGTCGATATTTCTCGCGGCGGCTGGAGGAGTATGCCGCGCTGGATACGTGGGGCAAGACGAACAAAGTGTGGATTGAAACCGCCGTCGATCTGGGCGAGCGGGCGCTGGACTGCGCACTGAAGCAGGCGCGGCTGGAACGACGGCAGATCGACGCGCTGTTTTTCGTGAGCGTGACGGGGGTGGCGAGCCCTTCGGTGGATGCCAGACTGGTGAACCGGATGGGGCTGTCGCCGCAGATCCAGCGGAATCCGATTTTCGGGCTGGGGTGCGTGGCGGGCGCGGCGGGGCTGGCACGGGCGGCGGATTATGTGCGAGCGTATCCGGATCGGGTGGCGGCGCTTTTGTCGGTGGAGCTGTGCTCGCTGACCTGGCAGCGGGATGACGTGTCGGTGGCGAATCTGATTTCGTCAGGGCTGTTCGGCGATGGGGCCGCGGCTGTGCTGGTGGCGGGCGAGAAGGTGCCGCGGCATGGGCCGAAGATTGTGGCGACGCATCGGGTGTTCTATCCGGAGACGGAAGACGTGATGGGGTGGGACATCTCCGAGAAGGGATTCCGGATTGTGCTGTCGCCGGATGTTCCAAAAGTGGTGGCGGAGAATCTGGGACGAGATGTGGATGGGTTTCTGGCGGCGCAGGGGCTGAGCCGGAAGGATATCGGGACATGGATCATGCACACCGGCGGGCCGAAGGTGCTGGAGGCGACGGAAGAGGCGCTGGGCCTGCCGCGAGAGGCGCTGGAGGTTTCGTGGGAGGCGCTGCGGCGGGTGGGGAATCTGTCGTCGGCGTCGGTGCTGGTGGTGCTGGACGAGGTGATGAAACATCGGCGACCGGCACCGGGAACGCGCAGCATCCTGGCGGCGATGGGGCCGGGGTTCTGCGCGGAGATGCTGTTGCTGGAGTGGTAGGGCTTCGGTTTAGGGTATTAATTGATGGCTCGGGACGTCATGCAGCTCGATCGGGATCCCTTTGGCCCGCCGATGGCCAAATCGCTGCTGCTGCACCTCGGGCTGGTAAGCGCGCTGGCGCTGCTGCTGTATTTCAACGCACGCCACGGTAACGAATGGGGCAACAAGGG
>JASHRH010000042.1 GCA_030037475.1 Acidobacteriaceae bacterium | reverse complement strand
GACCGATCGCGCCGTGCGTCCCTGCTTCCCGATCACTTTGCCCACATCCGTGGGGGCAACCCGGAGCCGCAGCACGGTGCTCTCGTCCCGTTCCACCGCTTCCACCTCCACGGCTTCCGGAACATCCACTAACGCCCGCGCGATCTGATTCACCAATTCCCGCATGTCATCGGGTTTGTCTGTCGTCTGCTTCATCTTGCCCCCCAAATGGAAGACACACGTCGTTCAGCTTCCGGGGCTTGCAGGGATACTACCCTAAGGCTGCACAGGAAAAAAGAATAATTCGCAGACCTTTCCGCCGGAAGCGGTCAAAAGTAACCTTTGGGAGGTATCGGGAACAGGGGAACGGGCGACCCCTCCGTCATCTCACTGCTTTTCAGGCTGCCGCTGAAGCGTCCGTCTCCTCCGACGGCCCGTTTGAGGGCGCCGGCGGCTGACCAGCTGTCGTGGAGCCGGAACGGAGCAGCTTCGCGACGCGGTCGGACAACTGCGCGCCCTTTCCTCTCCAGTAGTCAATGCGGTCCGTCTTCAGGTTCACCGAAGCGGGACTGGTTCGGGGATTGTAGGTTCCCACGACTTCCACCGAACGCCCATTCCGGGCGCGGTCCTTCTCAATCACCACCACGCGGTAGTACGGCTGTTTACGCGCGCCCACGCGCGCCAGGCGAATCATCAGCACAAGTCAGCTTTCCTTTCCATCTCTTTTGGCCTGCGACGCGCGAAAAAATCCTCTCGCAGCCGCTCCAGATTCCTAATATATCAGGGATTTACGCAGCGGCCTATGGGTCTTCTCGCCCGCGCGCTCCGCCGCAGTTTGTTCCGGCGGCCGGCTGAGTGGCGCTCGCCGCTGGCGCGGCGGCTTGCACCGGTCTTGCCTCTTCTCCCCGCTCCACGCACCGCTGGAAATACTCCAGCGACAGCTTCAGCCCGGTCCTGAGGTCGATTTTCGGCTCCCATCCGAGCAACTGCCGTGCTCGGGTGATGTCCGGCTGCCGCTGGATGGGGTCGTCCACCGGCAGGGACTCGAAGCGGATCCTGCTGGAGGAGCCCGTGACCGCCAGCACCTCCTGTGCGCATTCCAGGATTGTCCACTCCTCGGGATTGCCGATATTCATCGGCCAGTGCTCGTCCGAGCGCGCCAGGCGCAGAATCCCCTCCACTTCGTCGGAGACATAGCAGAAGCTGCGTGTCTGCGTGCCGTCGCCGTAAATCGTCAGGTCTTCGCCGCGCAGCGCCTGCGTCATCAGGTTTGAGATGAC
Organism: Acidobacteriaceae bacterium; assembly: GCA_030037475.1. Classification (GTDB taxonomy): domain Bacteria; phylum Acidobacteriota; class Terriglobia; order Terriglobales; family Acidobacteriaceae; genus Palsa-343. The sequence goes on along the minus strand of JASHRH010000042.1, from coordinate 13,017 downwards.
CCGCCCGTCGCGGCTCTGCAACCGTGGCCCATAGGTGTTGAAGATGCGTACGATCCGCGTGTCGGTGTGGTGATAGCGGTGGTATGCCATCGTCAGCGCCTCGGAGAATCGCTTTGCCTCGTCGTAGACGGACCGCGGCCCCACCGGATTGACGTTCCCCCAGTAATCTTCCGGCTGCGGATGCACCCTGGGATCGCCATAACACTCCGACGTGGAGGCCTGCAGAAAGCTGGCTCCGTATTTCCGTGCCACTTCCAGAGCGTTGCGTGTTCCGTCCGAGCCCACGCGCAACGTCTCAATTCCCAGGCTCATGTAATCCACCGGGCTGGCCGGCGAAGCAAAGTTGAACACATAATCCACCGGGCCTGGGTCAAAGGGCTGGCAGATATCCTGCTCCTTCAGCTCGAAGCGCGGCTCGGCAGCCAGGTGCTGCACGTTTACCGCTTTCCCGGTGCACAGATTGTCCACTCCAACCACGCTGCAGCCTTCCCCGAGCAGCGCATCGCACAAGTGCGATCCGAGAAATCCCGCGGCGCCAGTGACCAGCACCCGAGATGAACCTGATAGTTTCTTTTGCAAGATCAGATTCTCTCCCATTCTGAAATAACCGCCTCGGATTGCGGAAGTCAGCTTTCAGGATGCGGCCGACGAGCAGTGAAGAGCATATTCTGCGTCAGAATGTGTCCTCCTGCGCCAGTTCCGCTGCGGCTGCATCCCGCTGGGACCGGAGGCTCGTGAGCAATCCGCTTTCCGACCCCAGCGGCGTATTGCTGTCAACGATCTGATCCGGAGGCAGCGATGCCAGGATCCGATATCTTGCCTCAGCCAGTACTCGCTGCTCGGTGGTGTCGGAAATCTGCTTGTCCAGGTCGCCGATCTGCTGAACCATCAGGGTGTGCTGAGGATCGAAGGCATACATGCCCAGCTTCCTCTGCAGATTCACCATTTCATCCTGCGAAGTCTGCACGGCTGTTCGCAGATCGTCCATCTGGCCGGTCAGCCACTTGGTCACTTCCTTGGTCGTGTTGTAGTGAGTGATGAAATTGTTCTCGATGAACTGGCTTTCCAGCGCGTTGACCACATCGGCGGAGAGCTGCGGCGACGAGCTCTTGTACTGGATGGAAATGATCTGCGTTCCGGGCACCCGTTCCACTGTCAGGTTCGCGCGCAGCGCTCCCACCACCGACGCGGCGACATAAGGATTGCTGAGATCTCTGTTCGGATGCGCCGCGTTTTTCCCGACAAAGTTCGGGTTGTCCTGAAGTTTCAGCGTCTGCGCTACCTGCGTCAGCAGGGTGGGACTCTCCAGAATATGAACGTCGCTCTCCATCGTGTCGTCGAACGATCCGCCGCTGCCGCCCATGGCCGCCGCGACCGACGACTTCAGGTCGGCCGCCGCGTTGGGCTGAATCTGCAGCTCGCCGGCCGCCGTATATCGTTTTCCATGCAGGATCCCTGCCCCAATGGCGAGCGCCGCGCATCCCACAGCCATGCTCAGCAGCAGAATCCGCCGCTTACGGATCACCAGCCACAGTTCAGCCAGGGAGATATCCCTGGACTCAGCGCCAGGAGAGACAACTTTGCCGCGAAGTGTGTGTTGCACCAAACCTCTCAGTGTTCAGGGGGAATTCGAGCAGAACTTCAGACCGATCCTTCCAGACGACACGCCGCCACGCTGCTCCGGCGACCACCCTGAAACGATCAGGAGGCTTACTCCCGGATGAAACCGATGTGCCGGAGCCGGCCCATGCTCTCCGCACACCCATCCAGCTCCCGCTTTGCTGCGAATCGTGGCTCAAGTGTATCGCCCTGTTTCCATCAGGGTCAACACACATTTGCGCTGAATTCTCCGGCTCCTCAGCCGGCGCCGCGCGGGATCCCCTCTGTTTCTCGTCCCTAAGCGGAAACGGCCGTTCCCGCTGTCTGCCGAACTCGCGCTACCCGCCCCGCGCGCATCAGAGCCGGGATGGCATCGGCCGGCTGCGGCCGCGCGAACAGAAACCCCTGCAGAACGTCGCAGTTCATCTTTGTCAGGGCCTCGGCTTGCTCCTCCCGCTCCACTCCTTCCGCGACCACCTGTAGTCCCAGGCTGTGCGCCAGAGAAAGGATCGCCTGCACGAGTGTGCTCGTCCCATCCGGCTCACAGACCCGCTCCACGAATGACCGGTCGATTTTCAGAGTCTGAATCGGCAGTTGGTGCAGGTGCTGAAGCGAGGAGTAGCCGGTTCCAAAATCGTCCACGGCAAAATGCACTCCCATTTCCGCCAGATCGCGCATCTGCCTCGCTACGTCCTCCATGTTGCGCATCACCGCTGTCTCGGTCACCTCGATCTGCAGATTGTCCGGCGATGCTCCCAGCTCCGTCAGCACCTCCCGCACCTGCATGGAAAAATCCACCCGCATGAACTGCAGCGGAGAAACGTTGATCGCGATTCGGGGCACGTTCAATCCCTGGCGCCGCCACTCCTCGCGCTGCCGGCATACTTCCCGCACGACCCAATACCCCACCGGAACGATCAATCCGCTCTCTTCCGCGATGGGTATAAAACGGTCCGGGCCGACCATCCCATAGCGCGGATGGTGCAGCCGCAACAGTGCCTCCAGTCCGCACAGCCGGCCATCCACTGCGTACTCGGGCTGGTAATACATCTCGAACCCGCCCTCCTTCAGGGCGCGCCGCATGAAGATCTCCAGCTCGTTGGTTTCCGTCGTTGACTGGCTGATCTCCTGCGAAACCAGCACGGAATGATTCCCACCGGAGCGTTTCACCCGGTACATGGCCGCGTCCGCGCTCCTCCACAATCCGGCTGCATCCTTCCCGTGGTCCGGATAGATCGCCACCCCAAAGCTCGCCGTCAGATCGACCGGATACTGATCCACCAGCAGCGGTTTGCGCAGCACGGCCAGCAGGTCATTCGCGATCTTCTCCGCATCCGCCACGCACGACAGCTCGCCCACCACCACCGCGAACTCCTCGCCGCCCGACCGCGCGACCGTATCCGTCGCGCGCAACCGGCTCCGCAGCCGCTCCGCTACCTGCTTCAGGCACAGGTCTCCGACCGTGTGGCCGTAGGTGTCGTTGATCTGCTTAAAGCGATCCAGGTCCAGGCAAATCACCGCTGCCCTTTTGCTGTGCCGCTCCGCCATCGCCAGAGCCTGCTCCATCCGATCCAGCAGAAGCAGCCGGTTCGGCAATCCCGTCAGCATGTCGTGATGCGCCTGGTAGAGCAGCCGATGATGCAGCTGTTGCCGCTCCGTCACGTCCTGCACCAGGGAAAATCGCGCCTTTCTGCCCCGAAACCGGATACTGTGCGACGAAATCTCCGCCTGAATACGCCGCCCGTGCCGCAAAATGTGTGTCCACGGGCCGGAAACGACCATGCTCTCGTTGTCCGCCAGGTTCGAGATCGCCTCCTCCAGCGCCTCCACTTCTTCCGGCGGCCGGATGTCGCGCAGCGTCATGCTCTGGAATTCCTGCTCCGTATAGCCATACCGCTGCGTCGCCGCGTCGTTCACCGTCAGGAACCGCAGCGTATCGGTGTCGAAAATCCACATGGGGTGCGGATTGTTCTCGAACATCAGCCGGTATTCCTGGAAGCGATCGTCCGCCGCCCGCTTCTGCTCCTCCAGCAGCGTCAGGATCATCCCGAACGCCACGAAGTACAGGGGCACGTTCCAGAATTCCGGCGAAACCACCGCATGCGGCCAAAGCCAGTCCACCAATATCGCCGCGGGGAACATCGCGCCCCACCCCGCCAGGCCGAGCACGGCAGCCAGCACTCCCGCTGAAACACGGGGAAAATCCTCCCAATACAGCACCGCGTTCAGCAGGAAAAGCTCGCAGCCGATTGCGTGGACAGCCTCCTTCGACGGCCGCGCGCCCAAAATGGCCCACACCATCCACACTGCCGCGCCGGCCACAAGCACCATGCCCCATCGTCTCGCCGTGCGGGCCCGCGCCTGCGCCGCCACGATCATGGCTCCTCGCCCGACGCGCAGGACCACCATGGCGCAGCCCGCTTCCACGGCCGCTGCCAATGCCAGCATCACCGGCTTTGGCGCGTTCCCCAGCGCTATCGCTCCCGCATACACGATGCCGGGAATCGTCAGCAGCGCGGCTGTCCCTGCCAGCGCCGAACCCCTCCCCTGAATCAGCGTCGACGACAGCGCAAAGCAGGCCGCGCACAGGATCAGCGCTCCCATGCTCGCCCACGCCATCGCGTCCACCGCTGCCGGATCGGCTGCGCTGTACATCCGGAACCCAAAATGGATCAGGACGAACAGCCACCCCAGCAGCCAGAAACGCGTGCGCCGCGTCGCATGACCGTGGTGGATCGAGCCAAAGAGCAGCACCAGCAGCCCGATGATGAGCAAATCGAGAAGAGTCTTCTGCATTGTCCAGCCGGCTCTTGCCTGCGGAATAGCGGCCTGGGGGAACCGCAGGAGGATCGCCTGAGACTAACCCGCCAACCACACTGTAATCAAGCAATTAAATCGATCTGCTGCCGTCCGGAATCACGTCGGCCAGGGTTGTCCCTGTCCCCGCCCTTCTCCTGTCTCGCTCCGCGTTTCCGGATGCTTCCCCTGCTACACTCCTGGCATGTCGGCAGCCTCGCCTCACCTGTCGTCCCGCGGCTTCTTCGTAACGTTCGAGGGGCCGGATGGTTCCGGCAAATCCACCCAGCTTCGCAAGCTCGCCGTCCATCTCGAAGCCCAGGGCCACTCCGTCGTCGTAACGCGTCAGCCCGGAGGCACGCATCTCGGCGATCGCATCCGCACGCTCCTCCTCGACTCCCGCACAGAGAACCTCGCTCCCATGGCCGAGCTGGGCCTCATGTTTTCGGACCGCGCCCAGGCCATCGCCGAGGTGATCCGCCCCGCGCTCGATCAGGGCCGCATCGTCCTCTGCGACCGCTTCACCGACTCCACGGAAGCCTACCAGGGCGGAGGTCGCCAGCTCGGCAGCGAAGCCGTCCTGCGCATGCATCAGGTGATGTGCGGCGACCTCAACCCCGATCTGACCATCCTTCTCCTCGCCGATTTCGACCGCTCCCTGGCCCGTGCCCGCCGCCGTAATGACCGCGTCGCCGCTACGGGGCCCAATGAGGGCCGCTTCGAGCGCGAAGACTTGGAATTCCATCGCCGGGTCTGCCTCAAATATCGCGAGATTGCCGTCCGTGAACCCGGCCGGGTCGCGGTCATTGAAGGTGACCGGCCCATCGAGACCATCCACCGCCAGATCGTCGCCCTCGTCGATGAAAAACTGCGCACCCGTGCCAGTCCCTGCTGACCGCCAGCGGCTGTCCGTTTCCGGACACCCTTTTCCGAATCCGGCCACTTTGCTTTCTCACCGCACCCGCTCAATTCCGTCTAATCCACATCGAATCAAGTGATTAATTCCATGCCAGGAATGGCGCGGCACATGCACTGATCGTTGACCAATGGATATCGCTCGCCCAGACATTCGTAAGAAGAAGCGCCGTCGCCAGATTGTCATCGGCTGCATTGTCGCCGCCGTTCTCGGTGGCGCCGCTTTTGGCGTCATGCGCCTCAAGCCGGCTATTCCCACCGTCGATGCCAGCACCGTCTGGCCCGACACCGTCAAGCGCGGCGACATGGTGGTTCAGGTCCGCGGCCTCGGCACTTTGGTTCCCCGCGAGGAAAGCATCCGCCTCATCCCGGCGCAGACCGATGCCACCGTGGTCATCATCCACGTCCTGCCCGGCGCCATGGTCAAGCCGGATACGGTGATCATGGTCCTGTCCGACCCTGAGCTCCAGCAGGAGCTCCTCAATGCTCAGCTGGCCGTGAAAGGCGCCGAAGCCGACTACCACAATCTTGAGGCCACGCTGCAGAATTCCCTCATGGGCACAAAGTCCACCGCGGCCCAGGTGAATGCCCAATACAGCCAGGCGAAGCTCACCGCCGATACCGACGAGCAGCTCTACAAGCTCGGGGTCATCAGCGGCGAACAGAACTACCAGGCGGAGAGCACCGCCGAGCAGCTCACCACGCAGCACCAGCTCAGCCAGCAGCAGCTTCAGGTGCAGGAGCAGTCGATCAAGGTCCAGCTTGACTCTCAGCAAACCAAGATTGACCAGGCCAAAGCCCAGCTCGCCCTCTATCAAAAGCAGGAAGACGCGCTCAACGTGACCCCAGGAATTTCAGGCGTGCTCGCTTCCCTGGCCAATCCGGTCTCGGTTGGCCAGCACATCACCGCCGGAACCTCCGTCGCCGAGGTCATCATCCCGAATCAGCTCAAGGCGTCCCTGCAGATCGCCGAAACCCAGGCCAACAATATCCAGCTCGGCCAGCCGGCTGAAATCGACACCCACAACGGCATCGTTCCCGGCCACGTCATCCGCATTGATCCCTCCGTATTGAACGGAACGCGCACCGTTGACGTATCCCTCGATGGGCCTCTGCCGTCCGGGGCGGTTCCCGATCTCAGCGTGGACGGCACCATCGACCTCGAGCACCTCCACGACGTGCTGTACGTGGGGCGCCCGGCTTTCGGCAACGCGGACAGCACCATCAGCCTGTTCCGCATGAACCCCGACGGCAAAACCGCCGCCCGGGTGCAGGTGAAGGTAGGCAAGGCGTCGGTGACCGAGATTCAGATTCTCAGTGGACTTCACGAGGGGGATCACGTCATCCTTTCGGATATGTCCCGGTACGACAACACGGACGAGGTTCGCCTCGACTAGAACGGGTCTCCTGCGAGATCCGTTGCGGCCCAAATCTCATCGAGTGGAGAGCAGGATGGAAAACAATCAGGCGCTGATTGAAATCGAAGGCCTCACCAAGGTCTTCTACACGGACGAAATCGAGACGCACGCGCTGTCCGGCGTCCACATGAAGATCGACAAAGGGGAGTACGTCGCCATCTCCGGACCTTCCGGCTGCGGTAAATCGACGCTGCTGTCCATCATCGGGCTGCTCGATACGCCGACCGGCGGCAGCTACTCGCTGAACAGCCATGCGGTGGAGAACCTCAACTTCTCCCAGCGTTCGCGCATCCGCAACCAGGAGATCGGGTTCATCTTCCAGAGCTTCAACCTCATCGGCGACCTCACCGTTTACGAGAACGTGGAGTTGCCGCTGACCTATCGCTCCGGCATGCCCGCGGCCGAGCGCAAGCGCCGCGTGCAGGAATCGCTCGAGCGCGTCAGCATGGCGCACCGCATCCGCCACTATCCCTCGCAGCTCTCCGGCGGTCAGCAGCAGCGTGTCGCCGTGGCCCGCGCGCTGGCCGGATCGCCCTCCATCCTGCTCGCCGACGAGCCGACCGGCAACCTCGACTCGCGCAACGCCGAGGCGGTGATGGAGCTGCTCCAGAATCTGCATCGCGAAGGCGCGACCATCTGCATGGTCACGCACGACCCGCGCTTCGCCCGCCACGCCGACCGCCAGATTCACCTCTTCGACGGCAAGGTGGTCGCCGAAGGCGAGGCGCTCGAACAGGTTCTCGAAGTGAAGTAAGCGCGCGTCATCGCGTTGGCCGCTGCGGATTGCCGGGGATCTGTGCCTCTCCCGCTCGTGCTGTGCTCTGCCAACCCGCTGGCTCGCTGCGCGGCTAACCTGCTGACTCGCTAACCCGCCGGCTCGCCGATTGGCGCCGCCTGCTGAAAGACGTCATGATTCAGCTCAGACACGTCGAACGCAGTTACAAGACCGGCCCCACGCAGACCTGGGTTCTCCGCCGCATCGGCCTTGAGATCCGCGAAGGCGAATTCCTCACCATCATGGGGCCCTCCGGCGCGGGAAAGTCTTCCCTCCTGAACGTCCTCGCTCTCCTCGACGATCAGTGGCTGGGCGAATACTGGTTCAAGGACCAGCCCGTCCACGCGCTCAACCGCCGCCAGCGCGCCGACCTCGCCCGCCGCCACATCGGCATGGTTTTCCAGAGCTATCACCTCCTCGACGACCTCACCGTCCAGGAAAACATCGACCTCCCTCTTTCCTACAAGGACATTCCGCGCTCGAAGCGCCAGAGCCTGGTCGCTGACACCCTCGACCGCTTCAATATCGTCGGCAAAAAAGATCTTTTCCCCTCGCAGTTGTCCGGCGGCCAGCAGCAACTGGTTGGCATCGCCCGCGCTGTCATCCACGCGCCGGCCCTGCTGCTCGCCGATGAGCCCACGGGCAATCTCCACTCCACGCAGGCAAAGGAAATCATGGAGCTGTTCCGCGAACTGAATCAGCAGGGCGTGACCATCGTGCAGGTCACCCATTCCGAGGTCAACGCTGCCTACGGCTCGCGCGTCATCGAGCTGCGCGACGGCTGGCTGGTCGCCGACACCGCCAATCCCAGTCTCTCCGCGGAGGTGACCGCCTCGTGACCCCTGTACGCCGTACGCTGAACGCTGTACGCTCTTCTGCGCTCTGCGCTTTGCGCTCTGTGCTCTGTCTCGCTCTGAGCTCTGTGCTCTTCTCCTCGCTCTGCTTCGCCCAAACGCAGACCACCCCCAGCGCGCCCGCGCCCGCCACTCCGCCGCAGCCCACCATTGCTCAGCAGGCGCAGACGCAGGCGCAGCAGCCTCTCGCAGGCGAGCAGCCCTTCCGCATCACGATGCCGCATTCCCACAATCCGCTGGCGCCCTACAGGCCTTCGACCGCGCCACCCATCGACCTCAAAAACTCGCCGCGCCTCTACGACCTGATGCGCGACGGCAAGCTGTATATCTCCCTGCGCGACGCCATCGCCCTTGCCATTGAAAACAACCTCGACCTCGCTTATTTCCGTTACAACTTCCCCATCGCCCAGACAGACATCCTCCGCACCAAAGCCGGCGGCGTGGCCAATGGCGTCGATACGAACATCGTTCAGTCCACGCAGGGCGGCTTCAGCTCATCTTCCGGCGGCGGCTCAACCTCCAGCGGGCTTTCCGCCGCTGGAGCCGGCGGCATCGTCACCTCCGCGCTCGGCGCTGGCGCAGCCGTGCCTTCGTTCGATCCCTACCTGACCTTCTCGGGCGGCGTGGACCACACGCGCATGCAGCAGCCCACCATCTTCCAATATGGTGTGCCCATCCTCGAAACCAACACCATCGAGGCCTCCGGAAGCTTCAGCCAGTCCTATCCGCTGGGAACGAACCTTCTCATCCAGTACCTGGGCGAGCGCCAGACCATCAACAGCCCTTACGAGGTCGTCAACCCGCAACTCTACGCACAGTTCAAGGCTCAGATCACCCAGCCTCTGCTTGCCGGCTTCGGCCTCGCCAGCAACGAGCGCTACATTCACATTGCCCGCCGTAACCTCGACATCACCAACTACGCCTTCCAGGCGCAGGTGATCGCTACGGTTACCCAGATCGAGGACATCTACTGGAATCTCGTTGATGCCTATGAAGACGAGCAGGTCAGCGAGCGATCCCTCAACTTTGCCAAACAAACCCTCTCCGACGACCAGAAACAGCTTGATCTGCACGCCATTCCTGCTCTCCAGGTCATGCAGGACGAGACCGCGGTCGCCACCAGCGAAGGCGCTCTCACCGTCGCCCGCGCGAACCTCCGTCTCTACGAGCTGCAGATGAAGAACGCCCTCACCAAAACCGACGACGCTACCATCGACGCCATGCCTGTCGTCCCGCTCGACCTCACCGGCGCTCCCGATCCCAATGCCGGCAAGCCCATCGCTCAGCTCATCTCCGAGGCCGAGAAGAACCGTCCCGAGGTCCACGTCTACCAGGAGCAGGCCCAGATCCAGCAGGCCAATCTGAAGGGCGTCAACAGCGAGCTGCTGCCCACGCTGAACATGTACGGCTTCTACCTCGGCGCGGGCATCGGCGGCCCCGCGAATCCCGCCTGCGATCTCGGCTCGACGGCCAGCGGGATCAACGAATGCGCCACGACCCTGCCCACCGGCTTTGGCGGCATGTTTGAGAACACCTTCAACTACTCCTCGCCGGAGTACCAGGTCGGCATGACGCTCAACATCAATCTCCGCAACCGCGTGGTGAAGGCCGACCAGTTCCGCGCCGTCCTGCAATACCGCCAGAGCCAGATCACCTACGAGGAGCAGAGCAAGAGCATCCGCTTCGACGTGCGCAACTCGCAGTTTGCCCTGGAGCAGGCAAAGGCCCGCGTCCAGGCCGCGCAGCAGGCCCGCGACCTCGCCCAGCGCACCTTTGACATCACCAAACAGGAGCAGCAGCTCGGCGCAAAATCCAGCTACGATGTTCTCTCTGCGGAGAACGCCCTCGCCCAGGCCGAATCTGCTTTCGATGACGCCCAGACCGCCTTCGAAAAAGCCAAAGTCGACATTGACCGCGCCACCGGCGAGACCCTCCAGATCACCGGCGTCTCCGTGGATGACGCCAAATCCGGCGTCGTCACCCACATGCCGTAAGATGTGTGCTGATCGCGCGCCTCTTGCGCTTTTACTGACTACTGACTCCTGATCGCTGATCCATGTCCACCGCCACCCAACCCGCCATCGAAACTCGCCGCGAACAGCCCGTTCCCTGCGTCCTGATCGCCGACGACCAGCCTCATATCCTCGCTGCGCTCGAGCTCCTCCTCGAGCCCCAGGGGTATCGCGTCGAAAAAGCCACTTCGCCGGCCATGGTGCTCGACGCGCTCGCTTCGGGCGCCTTCGACGCGGTCCTCCTCGACCTCAACTACACCCGCGACACCACGTCTGGCCGCGAAGGCCTCGACGTTCTCACCCACATCCGCTCCCACGAGTCCCAGCTCCCCGTCATCGTGATGACGGCCTGGGCCAACGTCGAGCTGGCCGTCGAAGCCATGCGCCGCGGCGCCTCCGATTTCATCCAGAAGCCCTGGGACAACGCGCGTCTGCTCACCATCCTGCGCACGCAGATCGATCTCTTCCACGCCGTCCGCCGCGCGCAGCGCCTGGAAGCCGAGAACCGCCTGCTCCGCGCCGAGGGCCTGCCGGAAATGATTGCCACCGCGCCCGCCATGCAGCCGGTGCTGGCGACGATCGCCCGCATCGGGCCCTCCGAAGCCGCCGTGCTCATCACCGGCGAACACGGGACGGGAAAAGAAGTGGTGGCGCAGACCCTTCATGCGCTCTCGCCGCGCGCCGCGCGCTCCATGGTCGCCGTCAATACGGGCGCGCTGCCCGAAGGCACCTTCGAATCCGAGCTCTTCGGCCACGTCAAGGGCGCATTCACCGACGCCCGCACCGAGCGCATCGGCCGCTTCGAGCTGGCCGAAGGCGGCACGCTCTTCCTCGACGAAATCGCCAACGTTCCCGCCCGCCAGCAGGCCAAGCTGCTCCGCGTCCTCGAAACCGGAGAGATGGAGCGCGTCGGCTCCTCCAAAACGAAACGCGTCAACGTCCGCATCCTCTCCGCCACCAACTCCGACCTCCCAAAGGAAGTCGAGGAGGGCCGCTTCCGCGCCGATCTTCTCTTCCGCCTGAACACCGTCGAGATTCATCTGCCGCCGCTGCGCGATCGCCGCGAAGACATCCCGGCTCTCGCGGCGCATTTTCTCGCCCGCTACGCGCAGCGCTATCGCAAGCAGGTCCAGGGCATCGATCCCGCCGCGCTCCAGCTCATGCTGCAGTACGCGTGGCCCGGCAACGTGCGCGAGCTGGACCACACCATCGAGCGTGCCGTCCTCATGGCCCGCTCCGCGCAGATCGAATCCGCCGACCTCGGCCTCTCCTCCGCTGCGCGTCCGTCCGCGCAGGGACTCGAAGAGATGTCCCTCGAATCCGTCGAGAGCATCCTCATCCGCAAAGCGCTCTCCCGCTCCGGAGGCAATGTCAGCCAGGCCGCCGAAGCCCTCGGCCTCAGCCGCGGCGCCCTCTACCGGCGCATGGAAAAATACGGCATCTGACCGCTGGCTGCTGTCTGCTGTCTGCTATACGCTGAACGCTGTACGCTTTGCTCTGAGCTCTGTGCTCTGATCGCTGGCCATGCGCCGCTCGCGTCCATCCCGGCCTCCGCTGACTTTTGAGGCACGGCTCCGCGTCTTCTCCACGCTCACCGCCGTCGTCGTCCTCGGTCTCGCCGCCGCGGTCCTCGCGCTGCTGCATGTCTCCACGGGACCGCTTCTCGTCGCGCTCGGCATCCTCCTGCTCGCCCTCATCCTCATCTTCGCGACCTTCATCGAGGACGCGGTCCGACCGGTGCAAACCCTCGCCAATGTCGTTGCCGCCCTGCGCGAAGAGGACTACTCTTTCCGCGCCCGCAACGCCGGCCGCGACGACTCGCTCGGCCAGCTTGCTCTGGAAATCAACGCTCTCGCCGACACACTCCAGACCCAGCGCGTGGGCGCGCTCGAAGCCGTTGCCCTTCTCCGCCGGGTCATCGCGGAAATGGACGCGCCGGTTCTCGCCTTCGACCAGGAGTCCCGCCTGCGTCTCCTCAACCCCGCCGCCGAGCGCGTCTTCGCCCTGCTGCCCGCCCGCGATCTCGGCCGCGCCGCCGCCGATCTCGACCTTCAGTCTCTCCTCGATCAGCCCACGGACACGGTTCTTCCCGAGGATGCGCCGCTCGCCGCCCATTCCGACAAATCTCCGCGCTGGATGGTTCGCCGCGGCAGCTTCCGCCAGCGCGGCGTCCCGCACACGCTGATCGTTCTCTCCGACGTCAGCGTCGCTCTCCGCGAAGAGGAGCGGCTCGCCTGGCGCCGGCTCATTCGCGTCATCGGCCACGAAATCTCCAACTCGCTCACGCCCATCAAGTCCATCGCCGGCAGCCTGCGTTCGCGCCTGCAGCCATCGCCGCCGCAGAATGGAACGATTGGGAGGGATTTGAGCCGCGGTCTCTCCGTCATCGAGAACCGCGCCGACTCGCTCAACCGATTCGTCCAGGCCTATCGCCAGCTCGCCCAGCTCCCCGCGCCTGTGCTCAGGCGCGTTCCGCTGGTTCCGCTTCTCGAGCGCGTGGTCTCGCTTGAAATCCGCCTCGACGTCCGCATCCTCTCAGCCCCCGACGTCGATCTCCTTGCCGACCCCGACCAGATCGAGCAGCTCCTCATCAACCTGGTCCGTAATGCCGTCGAAGCCGCTACGCTGAGCCGCGAAGAGATCTCCGC
>JASHRH010000041.1 GCA_030037475.1 Acidobacteriaceae bacterium | reverse complement strand
ATTCGCACGATGGAGCGGCAGGCGCCGCCGGTGCGCATCGTGATTCCCGGTAAGGTGCATCGCAACGACGCGGCTGACGCGACGCACTCGCCGATTTTTCACCAGGTGGAAGGGTTGTGCGTGGATGCGGGCATCACGTTCGCCGATCTGAAGGGCACGCTGGACCACGCGATGAAGGAGCTGTTCGGCTCGAGCGTGCGCACGCGGTTCTTCCCGTCGTTTTTCCCGTTCACCGAGCCGAGCGCGGACGTGCAGATCAGCTGCCCCTTCTGCGGCGGCGCGGGCTGCCGCAAGTGCAGGCAGTCGGGATGGATTGAGCTGCTGGGCTGCGGGATGGTGGATCCGGCGGTGTTTGGGTTTGTGCGCCAGAAGCAGCCGGGCTACGACCCGGAAAAGATCAGCGGATTCGCGTTTGGGATGGGCGTGGACCGCATCGCGATGATGAAGTACGGGATCGGGGAGATTGGGTTGTTGTATTCGGGAGATCTGAGGTTTCTGGAGCAATTCGCATGAGGATTCTGAGCTCCTGGATTCGCGAATTTGTTCCCGGCATCACGGTCTCCGACCGTGAGCTGGCCGACGATCTCACCCTGCGCGGGATTGCCGTCGAAGGCGTGTTCGATCTCGGCGCGCATGGGTCGCTCTTCGAGATGGACATCACCACCAACCGCGTGGATGCGATGAATCACTACGGCATTGCGCGGGAGGCGGCAACGATTTATGGATTACCGCTGCAGACGCTCGATCCCAGCTTGCCGCCGGCGAAGCCAGCAGCGAAACCGTTCCCCCTCAAGATCGAGGAACGGCAGCTATGCGGGCGATTCACGGCGCGCATCCTGCGGAATGTGACGATCGCACCTTCGACCGGCATCGTCGCGGAGCGCTTCCGATTGCTGGAGCAGAAGCCGATCGCTAACGCCGTGGACGCGACGAACTACGTCACGCTGGCGATGGGCCATCCCACGCACGCCTTCGATCTGGACAAGCTGGAAGGCGGGATCGTGATACGGCGCGCGCGCAAGGGCGAGAAGCTGAAGACGCTGGACGGCGTGGAGCGGACGCTCGATCCCGACGATCTTGTTGTCGCCGACGAGAAGAAAGCCGTCGGTCTGGCAGGCGTGATTGGCGGATGGGACACCATGATCACGCCGGAGACGAAGAACATTCTGGTGGAGGCGGCGTGGTTCGATCCGGGCACGGTGCGGCGCAGCTCGAAGCGGCACCTTATTCACACCGACGCGTCGCACCGCTTCGAACGCGGCGCGGATTTCAACGCGCCCCCCGTGGCGAATGCGCTGGTGAGCCGCATCATTCTGGAAGCGGGCGGGACGGCCGTTGGCGAGCTGGTCGATGTGGTGATTCCCGAAACCGCAGCGCGAACGGCGAAGCGCGCAAGCATTGGCTTCCGCGTGAGCGAGGTCAGGAGGATTCTGGGGCCGACGGAGGATGCGGGCGGGATCAGCGCGGCAACGGCGGTGAACATCCTCACGCGCCTGGGTTGCGAGGTCGCCGAGGCGACGCAGGCGGAGCCGACAGGAGAACAGCGGCAGGATCTCGATCCTTCGCGCGCGGTGCTCGGAGACGCGGCGCAAAAGTCCGCCCCCGCTGGCCAGGCGGTCACGCTGCCGAGCTGGCGGCTGGATCTGGAGCGCGAAATCGATCTGATCGAGGAGATCGCGCGCGTGTACGGCTACAACCGGTTCCGCAGCACACTGCCGCCGTTTGCCGGAAGCGTGGTGGAGCTGCCGTGGGCGGAAAAGGAATCCACGGTGCGCCGGACGCTGCTGGCCCTGGGATGGAACGAGGCGATCTCGTCCAGTTTTTGCGGAGCGCAGGACGCGGCGACGTTTGCGCGCGAGCCGGAGTCGGCAGTCGCGATTGGCAATCCGCTGAGCGAAGAAGCCGGGATGCTGCGGCCGTCACTGGTGCCGGGGATGCTGGAGATGCTGGCGCTGAATCTGTCCCGCGACGTGGACGATGCGGCGCTGTTCGAGATGGGCACGGCGTTCAGCGGCAGCCCGGAAAATGGATACGCCCGCGTGGAGGAGCGGCCCACCCTGGCGCTGGGCGCGACGGGCAAGGCGCCGGGCAGCGGCGAAGTGGATTTTTTCGAGATGAAGGGCACGATGGAAGAGCTGCTGGGCAAGTTCGCGGTGCGATCGCTCGATTTCGACCGCTTTCCCGCAGCGTCGGGGCTGATGCCGGCGTGGCTGCATCCGGGGCGCAGCGCACGCGCGGTCGTGGATGGCGCCACCGTGGCGTGGTTCGGGCAACTGCATCCCGCGGAAGCGGAGCGGCGCAGGCTGAAGCAGACGGTGTGGGTGGGCGAGGTATGGCTGGACCGGCTGTATAAGCAGGATCTGCGGCAGCCGGCGGTGCGGGAGCTGTCACGGTTCCAGGCTGTGCGGCGGGATTTTTCAGTCCTGCTGCCGGAACGCGTGACCTGGGCGGCGCTGGCCGGCGCGGTGGACGCGCTGGCCATCCCGGAGATGCAGAGCTGCACGGCGAAAGAAGTGCTGCGCGGGGGCAGGCAGATTCCGGAGGGGCAATATTCGCTGCTGCTGGGGGTGGTCTTCCAGTCGCACGAGCGCACGCTGCGCGAGGAAGAAGTGCAGCAGTGGTCGCGGCAGGTGGTCGGCGCGCTGGAAGGCCTGGGCGGAAAGCTGCGGACGTAGAGCAGCCTGCAACGGGTCTCATCCATGCCTTGCGCTCAAATATGGCTCGAGTGCGACCCGCCATCGAAGCGGGTCGCAGGCCGTTCGCCTGGGCCAGGAACCTGTTGATGAGACCAGTTCTGGGCTGCTTTGCGCGGCTTCGGCGACAGCAGCACGCAGGCGGGCGAAAACACCGGGACTCGGCGCGCAGGCCGGGATCGCTGGTTCAGGAAAGGATCAGAGGGCTTCAGCCAGGCGCGGGTAAAGGCCCGCGTGGCTGGTCTGGTAGAGAGCCAGCAGACGCTGGTGCATGAGGTAGTACGCCGAGGCCGCTTCATGCAGGTAGAAAGGGATCAGCGTCACGGAGCGATGCAGCACCGAGTGGAACATGAGTGCGACCTCCACGCGGCGGACGGCCTGCCGGAGGCGGAGCGCGTCGCGGCGGATGCGCTCGGTGACAATGACGCCTTCATCGAAATTCCAGCGCTGCGCGTGGGCGGCCAGCAGGAGCATCAGTTGGGCATTGGCCTTCATGCGGCGGAGGCCTTCTTTGCCGCCGAGCATCAGCCACATGTCCGGAGGTTCCAGGGAGATCTGGCCTTCGTGGGGCTCCAGGAAATCGCGGGCGACCGAGGTCACGTTATCGAATTCGATGGGCTCAAGGGAGGCGACAAGATCGGACCAGCTGCGGCGGTCGATGCGAAGGGAAGAAAGCTGGCTTTTGAGGGCGGCGTAAATCAGACAGCATACAAGCGCGCCCAGGAGGAGGAATGGCAGCACGAGAAGATGCCTTTCAAAATATCGATAACCGCAAAACAACCCGCGTCAGCGACCTGCGTCGAGCCTGCGAAGATCGTACTCGACCCGGCGGTGAAGCGCAAGGATATAGTTCTGCAAATCCGGGGAAATGGGTTGGCGTTCGGGTTCGGGAGCCCAGAGGCGGAAGGCGATCCAGGCGGTAGCGCCGATCCAGGCAAAGCTCCGGAGGTAGTAGCTGATACCTGCGAAGTGATGGACACCAAAGTAACTTTGCAGGAAGTCATTTATCACGGCGGCTGCCGCCCAAGCGGTCAGTCCCTGTCCCAGAGCCATGACATGGCTGCGCCAGCCCAAACCCAGATGGTTTGCGGTAAAGTTCATGGCTACAAAGAGTTCGCAGATAACCAAACTGGTGAAGAGATTCCCGCGCAACTCCCAGGCGGCGGCGGTACCGTGCCCCGAAGGGGTGATCCACCATACCAGGATCGCGGCGATGGCTGCACCACCGAGTCCAGCCGTGATGAAGAGGCTACGGGCGTCCCGGACCCAGGTTCCGGTCGGGCGCAGGACGATCCGAGCAATTTCCAGGACAACTCCGAGCTGGAGCAGAAAATCCGGCCAGAGACTGGCCCAGTAGACGCGGGAGTACCACCTATGGGCCCCGTGCATGTACAGACTAAACAGAGCGACGGTCAGAATCATCTCAAACGTGATCCAACAAGTGAACAGGGGAAACTGTTTCCAGCGAGTGCGCCAGAGGAGAATCACGAGAAGAGCTACGGTCCCGAGAAAGCCCGTCGCCCACAATAGACCGTCCACCAGAGACAGCTTCATGTCTGCAATCCGTCTATGGAGTGTGTTGCAGTGGGGATGGGTGGGGGGACGGGGGTCAATCCATTCCATCGGGGAAACAGCACTCGAAATACCAGGAGGTTTCCTGGACCCAGAGACCGAAGCCTGGCTGG
>JASHRH010000399.1 GCA_030037475.1 Acidobacteriaceae bacterium | reverse complement strand
ACGACCGGCAAGCCGAAGGGATTGGTGCACACGACCGGCGGCTACGCGGTGCAGACGTATCTCACCAGCAAGTACATCTTCGATCTGAAGGAAGACGATGTGTACTGGTGCTCGGCGGATATTGGCTGGGTGACGGGGCACTCGTACGTCGTGTACGGGATTTTGCAGAACGGCGCGACGACGCTGATGTACGAGGGCGCGCCGAATCATCCGGGGCTGGACCGCTTCTGGAAGATCATCGAAGACCACAAGGTGACGGTGTTCTACACCGCGCCGACGGCGATTCGCGCGTTCATTAAGTGGGGCGATGAGCATGTAACGAAGCATGACCTGAGCTCGCTGCGTCTGCTGGGCTCGGTGGGTGAACCCATCAATCCGGAGGCGTGGATCTGGTATCGGGAGACGATCGGCGGCGGCCGCTGCCCGGTGGTGGATACCTGGTGGCAGACGGAGACGGGCGGGATCATGATCTCGCCGATTCCAGGCGCGGTCGCGGCGAAGCCGGGCTCGGCGACGCGGCCGTTCTTCGGCATTGTGCCGGAGGTGGTGACCCGGGAAGGCCAGCCGGTGCCGGCAGGGCAGGGCGGGTTGCTGGTGATCCGGAAGCCGTGGCCGGGGATGGCGCGGACGATCTGGGGCGATCCGGAGCGGTACGTGAAGCAGTACTGGTCGGATGTGCCGGGCGCCTACTTTACCGGCGACGGCGCGCACCAGGATGCGGACGGGTATTTCTGGCTGATGGGGCGCGTGGATGATGTGATCAATGTGAGCGGGCACCGGCTGGGAACCATGGAGGTGGAGTCGGCGCTGGTGGCGCACGAGAAGGTGGCCGAAGCCGCGGTGGTCGGGCGTCCGGACGCGCTGAAGGGGCAGGCGATTGCGGCGTTTGTGACGCTGGAGAGCGGTCACCTGCCGTCGAAGGAACTGAAAGACGAGTTGCGGGGGTGGGTGGCGAAAGAGATCGGCGCCCTGGCTCGTCCGGACGACATTCGTTTTACCGACGCGCTGCCGAAGACGCGGTCGGGAAAGATTATGCGGCGGCTGCTGCGGGAGGTGGCGACGCACGGCGAGGTGAAAGGCGACGTGACGACGCTCGAGGATTTCAGCGTGATTGCCAAACTGCGGGAGCAGGACGAAGGCTGAGGAAAGGGAGTGGCTGGCGGACATCTGGTGGAAGCGGTCCCGTCAACCTGAAGTTCGGGGTGTGTCAGGGGTCAGACCCAACATCGAAACGAAACGCAGACCATTTACCAGAGTCATCAGAGGCGTTGATGGGACTGTGCCGGGAAAGCGGCTAACGCAGCGAGCAGATGTGGAAATGCACGCAATCGACACACACTTCCGCAGGAGCGGCGGTAATGGGTCAATTTGAATCCACAAGGTCATGCGGCCAAGGTGAACCCGTCCAGAATTGACTTCGGCTCCGCCAGGGATACCATCTCTTCCACGCTCCAGACGTGATCCGCGAGTCCCGCTTCCATCGCGGGCGTGACGCGCAGCGTCTGATGCACTCGGCAAAAGTTGTAGTACATGAAATAAATCGCCAGCATGTGCTCATGGTTCTCTGGCTTCCTGGAAAAGCCGTTGGTCAACCGCGTGAACCGCCTCATGCTCATCCGCATGGTGAGGTTCTGCCGCTCCACATAGCTGGTAGAGATGTGCTTCGGATCGGGCCTGCCGCAACGAATCTTGGTTTCGGTTCCGATGACCTCGCCGGGGCTGTAACGGCTCTCCGGGTTCACAGGTGCGCCGTACAGCTTTATCAGCATCGCGTAATCGACGTCCGCCCCAAACGCACTCTCTACGGCATCGACGTAGACGTGATGGCCGTCAGTTGTGAGCTGGATGCGGTTCGACACACGCGACGCAACATCCTCTAGGAAAGCCTTCGCCCAGTCCGCTCCGCGCTGACCAACCAGATACGACACAATCAGTTTGGTATCCGCGTCAATCGCGGTCCAGGTCCAAACATCACCCCAACCGGCTGCGACCTTTTCTTCCGTGGCGTTCTTCATCTTCGCGCCCACGAACGACCAGACCTCATCAGCCTGGATTCGCCGCGTGGTGAGGCCGCGCACGATTTCATCGTGGTAGGTAGCGCAGGCCTCTCCGAGATCGGCCAGAAGGGAAAGGATCGTACCCTTCGCCACGCCGGTCATGCGGGAAGTGGCGCGGATGGAGTTCCCCTCCACCAGTGCCGTCACAACCTGCGCCCGTTTTGCTGTGCTCAAGCGGTTCATTTGCCTGTATTATGCTTGAGCGCTCATGCTTTGTCAATATCAATCCACGTCAATTTGAGGCTAGATTTCAACAGGCGACCCCGCTAATTCACATTGATGAATCGGAGGCTACCCTGCTATATAATGAAAACAGAACGGGCCGGGAGATGGTGACACATCCCCGGCCCGTCAGAAAGGAAACCCCGATGCCAATAACGACGCGCCCCTAAAAAGGGCGAGCGGCTATGGAAACACCGCAGGAACCAAACCTGCCAAACGGGGCTACTCCGGAAGGGGAACGCCCCGCGCGGCTCCCTTAATCTTACCAGCGAAACACGCTGGCTCCAACAGGAATATGGAGGTAGCCAATGGCTACACCCCCGATTGATTACGAAGCCGTGATTGCCGACCTGGAGGCGAAGAAGGCCCATCTCGATACAATGATTGCTGGACTCCGCGCCATCGCCGGTATGGCGAATCTCGGCGTGCCTCCTGGCGGAGGGCCTGGCGGCGGATCGCCTTCAGGTGATGGCAGGATTGCCCCGGACGCATTTTTCGGAAAGAGTATTCCCGAGGCTGCGGTTATCCATCTGGGCAACGTCCGCAAGAAACTCTCCACTCAGCAGCTCATGGATGCGCTGGAGGCGGGTGGTCTGCCGAAAAGCAAATACAACACCGTGTACGCAATTCTCCGCCGTCGCGAGAGCCAGGTGGGAGACATTGTGAACATGCAGGGCGAGTGGGGTTTGGCCTCGTGGTTCCCGAATCACACGAAGAAGAGTCCGAAGAAGGCTCAGTCCGCCGAGGATATTCAGGAAGACGCGGCCAATGCTGCCGACCACCCCGATACCGCCGAGAAGTTAGAGGACGATGTGCCGGACAAGATCGAGGGCCTCAGGGCGTAGATTTGCGTTCGTCTGCCCATCTCTTCCGAGCGGCTGCGGAAGCAATCTCTCTGCGCCGTTCGGGAGAGAGCTTTTCTCGCCTGGCGACTCCGCCCTTTAGACCACCGCGCCTGCCGAGCGACACGGCCTCAGGGTTCTTCGTCGGCTTCAGGGATTCTCCCGTCGAAATCTCCACTACGCGCAGCGCATTCTGCGCGAAGTCGCCTTTGCTTGACCGCTTCGGCATGTTCCTAGAATAGCCGCATCACCGCACCAGCCACCTGTGGATTCAAATTGACCCATTACAGGAGCGGCTTTGGTGTTGCGGCCATGCCTCGGAGAGGTGTATTTTGGCCGGAACGGTCCTTCAATCAAGCGGATTTCAGGCACCAGGCGAAGAACAGGCGCCCATGGAGCCACCTGTATATGCCCGGACTGAGGGCATGGTTGCTTCTAAATTAAACGACGATCCGGATGTGCTCATGGCCCACGACGTATTCATCAGCCATTCCACAAAGAACAAGACCACCGCAGATGCGGTGTGCGCGACGCTGGAATCTGAGGGGATCCGCTGCTGGATCGCACCGCGCGATGTGCTCCCTGGCAGGGAATGGGGCGAGTGCATCGTCGAGGCCATTGAACAGTCGAAGATCATGGTGCTGGTTTTCACGGCCGACGCCAATGCCTCGCCGCAGATCCACAGGGAGGTGGAGCGGGCGGTCAATCATGGAGTCGCGATTCTGCCGCTGCGGGTCGAAGATGTGTCGCCCAGCAGAGCGCTCGAATACTTTATAGCGAACCTGCACTGGCTGGATGCG
>JASHRH010000398.1 GCA_030037475.1 Acidobacteriaceae bacterium | reverse complement strand
CATCCGGATATTACAGCGTGGGCACTTGCTTCTAACTGAGTCGAACGAGCGCTGGTCTAACAAATCCAACCGGTCCGTCCTTCTGGATGTGACAGCCAGGACGGCGGGCCTCAAGTGTGTCCATTGATGACCAAGAGAGCGGGCTCAACTACAACTACTACAGAGATTACGATCCCACCGTCGGAAGGTACGTCGAGTCCGATCCATTGGGACTCGCGGGCAGAAGCTACTCGACGTACAGCTACGTGAACGACGATCCAATCAGCAACGTCGATCCGCGCGGACTTTACTTGTGCATGTACTCGATTTCGGCGCACAACATGAGTTGCACTCCCGATTTGCCGGGAGACCCGAGTTTTTCGAGCAACAGCTACGTCTCAGGGAATAACGGCAAGAGTAGCTGTCAGACATGCCAGAACAACCCGGCCAAAACGAACGTCTCGTTCCACGGGCCGATACCGATTGGCGATTACACCATTGGCGCGCCGACAACGCCGGGCGGATTTCGGCGCAACCTCATACCCGACCCGAGCAACCAGATGCTCAATCGAAACGGCTTCCAGCTGCATGGTTGTCCGAACCCTGCGACCTGCTCTGAAGGCTGTATTGGCGCTACGACCAATGCGGTTAGGGACTTGTTGAATAAGGATCTCAGTCTAGAGGAGGGGCAAAATACGCTAATGGTGTTGCCATGAAATGCCTCCGCGCACGCACGATCGTTTGCTACTTGCTATTCGGGATATCAGCGGTCAGCACTGCGGCGACTCCCTCAAGCGCGTCTCTTCACGCCAGCAGCATCTTGGCCGATGTTAGGGCTCAGGGGGCGCGCGCTGTTGTGGCGGCGCTGTGGTCAGACAGTGACCGCTGGAACCAGGTCATGACGAATATTGGCCGCGGAAGACCAGAGTGGGTGGAGGTTGCTGTTGCACTTCATCCTGGAACTGACGCCGGTGCAGCCGAAACACTCGATGAAGCAGTCTTCTTTGCATTGAAGACGGCGCCTGTTGCTGTTCTGAAGTTGCTCAAAGACGGTCGATTTGACACAAAATTTGTTTGTAGCTCGAACGTCGGGACAGATTACACGCCGGCCGAGTCTCGGCGCTTCATCAGAGAGAGGATCAAGGTCCTTTCGGGCTTGTCCGACGCGAAGATCCTGGCAGCGCGCGATCAGTGTCTAGCAGGACTGCGGGCTGCACTTGCTGACTTCGGCAGTTCCAAGTAGCAGGGCCGCTTTGCATCGGCAACCAGAAGTACGCGGTCTCGACGGGTGAAGTCGGTGGCTGAGACGACTTGCGGCCCAGCATCGTCGGACGGTGCCAGGCCGCCGCAGACGGCGCAGGAGCCGGCGCTCGGCGGTACGGCGAGGGTGAAGCGCGGCCAGGAGCGGCGGAGCGGCCTCGTGCGGCGTGGCGCTGCGGCCGGCTCGGCGGCGTACCGAGGGTCGAGGGTGGCATGGTGGGGGCAGACCCGACGCCTCTGGCGATGGCGGACACGGCCGAGCGGTGTGCTGTTCTGTGCCGTGGTGGAGACGTTGCAGGATAGCCTGGCGGCTGCTCTTGTCACACATCTGGAGCGTAAGCTCGGGTGGTGCGACCGCTACGGCTTCTCGTCGAGGTTGGCGGTGAAGCCGATGCCGCGGCGCTTCGGCGCCGGTGCGCTCATCAAGGCACGGATCGCCTCGTAGACCTCCTTGAACTGGCGCTGAGTCTTCAAGTCGAGGGCGACGAGCGAGCGTTCGAGCGCAGCGAGCTTGCGGGCGAGGTCCTTGTTCGAGGTCAGGAGCTCGCGCAGCTTCACGAAGGCGCGCACGACATAGACGGTCATCTCGGTGGCCCGCGGGCTGTTGAGGATGGTCGCGGCCATGATCGCGCCGTGCTCCGTGAAGGCAAGCGGGAGCTTGCGGCGGCCACCGCGGCCGCCTTTTGATGTTGCATTTTGCAACATCAAAGCCGAGAACTCCGGGGCGGTCAGCTCGAGGAGGAAATCCGCGGGAAAGCGCTCGCGGTTGCGCCGCACCTGCTGGTTGAGGCGCGCCGTGGTGACCCCGTAGAGCGCGGCGAGCTCGGCATCGAGCAGCACCTTCTGGCCGCGCAGGATGAGGATCGACTGGGTGATGTGCTCGACCGGCACGAGCGCCGCGCTGCGAGAGACCATCGGGAGCTCCCCTTTCGCCACTTTAGCCGCCGAGGGAGTCGAAGAGGCGGCCGACGAGCAAGGCCCCTCGCCATGATCCGCGTCCCCGAACTCGATGAGCTCTGCGAGGCGATCGCAAACAAGAGCGCGTTGGTAGCGGGTCACGCCGCCGCCGGGCGCTACGGCGCGCTGGAGTGCCGCCGCTGCCAGATCGGCGGCATGCTCGAGCTCGCCCGCCGTCTCGACGATCACCGCCTGGTGCGCTTCCTCGAAGCCCACAAGGACGCGCTGGGTCGGCTGATGGAGACAGAGTGATGGCGTGCGGTGCCGAATGCCATGCGCTGTCGCCGGTGGCGGTGAGCACCCGCTTGCGCGCGTGCTCGGAGAGATGTTCACTCCCGGGACACCCCGCGCGTGGGCGCGGCGTGTCCCGGGAGACCCCCCATCCCCCTTGAAAGGGGGCTTTGGGCGGGCACTCAAACATAACGCAGGGAGGATTATGCGCACTCGGCGCGCCGGCAGCGGTGTGCTGATGCAAGTGTTGTGGCTGCCGGCGCACCGAGTGTCCGGGCTTCGCCCCGCATAATCTGCGCTATGTTCAAGTGCCCGCCGCAGCATGTGCGCGGTGAGCTGGTGCTCTCTATCAGCCCCGTCGCGGCGCACACGCTGAACGGTGCGGCGTCCGCCGCGGTTGTTTGATCCCCCGCCCGCCCGGGGCGCGCAGTGCGGGGGCACTGCGCACGGCTCCCGCCGCCCCCAAAGGGGGCTCCCCGGAAGCAACGCCCGCGCCCATCGCCGCGGACGGCGCTAGTCACGTGCGTTGCAGCGTCGAACGCCATTGCGCGCACTCACCGCGGTTGAGTTCTCCGGTGGATGGGGGGCGGGACGGGCGAGCCCCCCATCCACCGGAGAACGAAGATGAAAACCGTCGAGATCCAAGCCACTCTCACCGACGCCCAGGCGTGGGAGTTCGCCCAGTTCCTGAAGCGCGTCTGCTACAGCGACTACCGCGCACACGCCACCAGCGAGGCCGAGGCCTACCGGATGGTCGAGGCCGGCGAGCGCATCCGCGAGGCCCTTGCGGAAGCCGGCTACGCGCCACGGTAGGCAGGGGCGCGCCATCCTATCCATCGCTGCTTGGGGCCGGTGCAGGCCCCGCAGCGGTGCCGTCCATCCGGGGAGCGGACCGCCGTCACAAAACCGTGCCTTGACCGACCTGCCACGTTGAACCGAAACTCGCCTCTAGGCCAAAACCGAAAACGCCAGGAGATCGCGTCTTCGTCTCCCCAGCTTTAGCCGCTGAATCGCCTCGAAAAAACGCGCACCGCTACGGTGGACTCGCGTCAGGGTGGCTCTACGTCGAAAGCGATCCATTAGGGCTCTTCGGCGGCAGCTACTCGGAATTATTGCGGCTTTTCTCACCGGTGAGGGCGCGCCGGAAAGGGGGCCCGCCGAAGCTCTCTCGTGCCGGCGGACGAGCGGATTTCTGGCACACTACGGCCACACTCGCAGCCCCCAAACGCCACTTCCCGGCACCACACGGCTCCAGTAA
>JASHRH010000397.1 GCA_030037475.1 Acidobacteriaceae bacterium | reverse complement strand
CTGCGCTGCTGATCGCGGTCGCTCCGGCGCAAGCGCAAAAGACGGCCGCGGAGAAGGCGCTGCCGCCTCCGGTGACCTTCACCGCGGATCAGGCGCACGCATACGCCATGAAGGAACTGGGCATTGAGGCGCTGCGGCCGGGGCCGAGCGGCGATCCCAGCGCCCCGGATCACGCCAACTACGACGAGTCGAAGGCGAATCCATACCCGAACGTGCCGGACGTTCTCACGCTCAACAATGGGCAGAAGGTGACCACGGCCCAGGAGTGGTGGACCGAGCGCCGTCCGCAGATCGTGCACGGCTACGAGGAGTACGTGTACGGCTTCGTGCCGAAGAACGTACCGAAGGTGACGTGGTCCGTCGTCGCCAGCGAGAAGGAGTATGTCGGGTTCCATCCGGTGATCGCGACGGAGCTGAAGGGCCACGTGGACAATCGGGGGTATCCGCTGATCAGGGTGGATCTGCGCATGACGCTGGTGACGCCGGCGGACGTGAAAGGGCCGGTGCCAGTGCTGATTATGTTTGGACCGAGCGGATTTCCGAATCCCGTTCAGCCATCGCCCGAGCAGCTGGAGAAAATCAACAAGGCGATGAAGGCGCTGCTGGTGAAGCAGGATCCGTCGCTGGGACCGGTGATGGCGTCGCATCCGGCATGGCAGCCGATTCCTCCCAAACCATTCGAGTTTCCGCAACTGAACGCCGACGGCGGACTGCCGAACACATGGGAGCTGATCGCGGCGGGTTGGGGCTACGCCACGCTCGATCCGCAGACTGCGCAGCCGGACAATGCGGAGGGCCTGACGCGGGGAATTATCGGCCTCGTGAATCACGGGCAACCGCGCAAGCCGGATCAGTGGGGCGCGCTGCGGGCGTGGGGGTGGGCGGCGAGCCAGGGGTTGAATTATCTGGAGACGAATCCGGCGGTGAACGCGAAGGAAGTTGGCATTGAGGGCGTCTCGCGCTACGGCAAGGCGGCGCTGGTGACGATGGCCTTCGATCAGCGGTTTGCGATGGTGCTGGTGGGTTCGTCGGGCAAAGGCGGCGCGACGCTGTTGCGGCGGGACTTCGGCGAGTCGGTCTACAACCTGACGGGCGGCGAGTATTACTGGATGGCCGACAACTTTCTGAAGTACGGGGCGTCGAAGGCAACCTTCGGCAGCATGAATCCCGGAGATATCCCGGTAGACTCCAACGAGCTGATCGCACTATGCGCGCCGCGGCTCACCTTCATCAGCTACGGGATTCCGGCCAAGGGTGATGCGCAGTGGCTGGATCATCGTGGAAGCTGGATGGCGACCGTGGCGGCCAGCCCGGTATGGACACTGCTGGGCGCGCCGGGTCTCGGCACGAACGATCTGAAGTACCGCACCGCTCCGATGCCTCCGGTGAACGACGGTCTGCTGAGCGGCAAGCTGGCGTGGCGGCAGGATGACGGCGGACATACCGATGCGCCGAATATGATTTATTTCATTCGCTGGGTGGACAAGTTGATTGGATATCCGTTCAGGAGCTGAGGGGCGGGGAAAATCGGCCAGCGATCAAGCGGCCGGGGATAAAACGGCTGGCGAGAAGCGGTTATCGCAGAGGCAGATCACGCGCGCGTATGCGCTCGTGCAGGAAAACGGCGGCACGAGCATAATGACGGAATGAGAATTCCCCTTTTTCCCCTGGACACGGTGCTGTTTCCAGGAGCGGCGCTTCCCCTGCACATTTTCGAGGACCGTTATCGGGAGATGATCGGGGAGTGCCTTGCGCAGAAGAAGGAGTTCGGCGTGGTGCGGGGCGAGCCGGAGCGGCTGGCGGTCATCGGATGCACGGCGAAGATCGTGCGTGTGCTGGAGCGGTACGCGGACGGGCGCATAGACATCCTGTGTGAGGGGGCGCGGCGGTTCGAGATCGAGGGGCTGGACGATTCGCGGACCTTTTTGCAGGCGGACGTGGAGTTTTTTGAGGACGAGGGACAGGGCTCAACGCGGGGCGAGCGCGAAGAATGCGCGGCGCTGCATTTTGCCACGCTGCACCTGGCAGGCATTGACGTGCCGACAACGCAGCTGGACCTGAATGGGCCGGTGGCTTTCCAGTTGGCCGACGCTCTGCCGTCGGACCTGGGATTCAAACAGCAACTGCTGGGCAGCCGGTCGGATGCCGAGCGAACCGCACGGCTGCTGGATTTTTACCAGGAGATGATGCCGCGGCTGCGGGATATGGCGAACGGACCGCCGAACTGAAGAACAGGGTACAGTGAGCAGAGCGCAGCGCGAGGACGAACAACGCCGGCGCCGCGGAATACCGGAGTCTCCGGAACGAAAGAGACCGAAGCAGCCAGGCAGGGAATCGGCAGGGGCGATTGCCGCGTCCAATGAGAGCGACGGAGGCGTGAGGAGCGAGAATGGCAACTCCAGAGACGCGGAGAGTCAACCCGAGGGCGGCACATTTGCCGCAAACGCTGGGCGAGCTGCGGGCCAGCCGCGAGTGGAACCAGACGCGGCTGCGCACGCGCACGGTGAAGGATGAGCTGCGCGAGAATCTGATCGCGCGGCTCAGGGCGAAGGAGACGATCTTCCCGGGAATCATCGGGTACGACGACACCGTGGTGCCGCAAATCGTGAACGCGGTCCTGTCGCGTCAGAACTTCATCCTGCTGGGGCTGCGCGGGCAGGCGAAGAGCCGGATTCTGCGCGCGATGACGGCCTTGCTCGATGAGCAACTGCCGTACGTGGCGGGCTGCGAGATTCGTGACAATCCTTACGCGCCATTGTGCCGGCGTTGCCGCGATCTGATCGTGGAGCAGGACGACGCGACGCCACTGGGCTGGATGAGCCGGGAAGATCGCTACGTGGAGAAGCTGGCGACGCCGGACGTGACCGTGGCGGACCTGATCGGCGATCTCGATCCGATCAAGGCCGCAAAGGGCGGTCACGATTTAGCAAGCGAAATGACCATGCACTACGGCCTGTTGCCACGGGCGAACCGCGGGATCTTTGCCGTGAACGAGCTGCCCGATCTCGCGGGCAAG
>JASHRH010000396.1 GCA_030037475.1 Acidobacteriaceae bacterium | reverse complement strand
AAGCAACAAAGATGCGGATGATGGAGTAAACGGCGTAGAGGGGCAGATGCGAGGGCGTGAGGTGGATGACGACTTCAGGGATGGCGGCGCTGAACCAGAACCTGGCGATCCAGAGTATGGCGTAGAAGCCGGCGAGGAGCGCGGCGGCGACGCTGAGATCGATGAAGAAGGGCCAGGTGCGCTCGACGGCAAATTGTCTGGAGAGGGTGAAGCGGGGCCTCATGGAGCCGGCTCCGGCGTCCGGTCCTCAGTCTCCTCGTGCTCGTGTTCGGCCTGCACGAAGCGGCGGCGGGAGTCGTCCCAGTCGAAGAGCTCGGCGTAGCGGCCCCAGGAGATGGCGGTTTCGAGCTGGCGGCGGCACTCGTCGCCGGAGAACTGCTCGTCGAGCATGTCGAGGAAGAATTCCTCGGGGACGGAGTGGTCGCTCTTGTTGGCGAGGGCGCGGGTGATCTGGCGGAGGAGCAGAACGTGATCGACGGCGGCCTGGCGGAAGAGCTCTTTCTGGCGGAGGATTTCGGATTCGGCGTAGGCGCGGCCTTCGGGAGTGATGGCGGCGTCGCCTTCCTCGATGCGGAGAAAGCCGAGGAGCTGCGCGGCTTCGACGATGGGGAAGAGGTCGTCGATCTCGAAACCGAGCTCGTCGGCGAGGCGGTAGATGTCGGTGCGGCCGGCGAAGTCGATGATGAGCTCGAGCAGGCCGGCGATGCCGCCGGGGCGGGCGTGAGGGAGCATTTCGTAGCGCATCTGGCGCTGGTCGCGGATGCGGCGGCCGCCAGAGAGGACGGGCATTTCGGCGGGAACGACGTCGGGCTGCGTGAGAACTTTATAGATGTAATCGACGAGGGCGGTGAAGGCGGCGTCTTTGCGCTCGCGGGGCTGGGCGAGAGCGACTTTGAAGTCGGTGCGGACGTGGCCGGGATTGCGGCCAAGGACGATGATGCGGTCGGCGAGGAGCACGGCTTCCTCGATGTTGTGGGTGACGAGGAAGATGGCTTTGGTGGGGATGGTCTTCTTTTGCCAGAGCTCGAGGAGCTCGCCGCGGAGGTTATCGGCGGTAAGGACATCGAGGGCGGAAAAGGGCTCGTCCATGAAGAGGACTTCGGGCTCAACGACGAGGGCGCGGGCGAAGCCGACGCGCTGACGCATGCCGCCGGAAAGCTCGCGGGGATAGGCGGCTTCGAATCCGTCGAGGCCGACGGTGTCGAGGATCCTGAGGCTGCGACGATGGCGGTCGGTCGCTTCCATGCCGCGGGCTTTGAGGGGAGCTTCGACGTTTTCGAGGACGGTGAGCCAGGGAAAAAGGGCGAAACTCTGGAAGACGATGGAGACGTTGGGCTGGGTGAAAGCCAGGTCCTGGCCGTGCCACTGGACGATGCCGGCCGATGGGCGGGAGAGCCCGGAAAGCATGCGCAGGAGGGTGGATTTACCCGAGCCGGAGGGGCCGAGGAGAGCGACGATCTCGCCGGGACAGATGGCCAGATCGGTGGGCGCAATGACCTGAATGCGCGCATCGCGCGACTGCGCGTAGAACTTCTCGACCTGCCGTGCCTGAATGATCGGTTCGGTCATCAGCATCCTGGCGCCCGCGGGCGTGGCGGTGGTTCCAGCGGGCGTTCGTCGCAGAAAAAATGGCTGGTTTCAATGTAAGATGGGAGGGGTTGCCGCAGGATGAAGCATCTCCCGACCCCAGCGTATCATCCCAGGTGCAGGTTACGTGGCAGACCGTCCGGCCAATCGGAAGTGCGGGTTACCCTGATTCATACGATCGCGAGGAACTGGTAAGAGACGAATGTCCGAACAGCAGACGGCGAACAGCGCAAAACCCAGAGTGCTCGTGGTGGATGACGAGCGCGTGATTGCCGACACCCTGGCGATCATTCTGAATCAAAGCGGATTCAATGCGACGGCGGTCTATAGCGGGGAAAAGGCCGTGGAGATGGCCGAGACGCTGCGGCCGGACATGGTGATCAGCGACGTGATCATGAACGACCTGAACGGAATCGACGCGGCGATCCAGATCCGCGCGATGCTGCCGGGCTGCAAAATCCTTCTCTTCTCCGGGCAGGCGGCGACCGCCGATCTGCTGGACCGGGTGCGGAGCCAGGGGCACGAGTTCGAGATCCTGGCGAAGCCGGTGCATCCGCAGGATCTGCTGGCGCGGCTGCGGAGCTGAAAAGCGGCCAGCGAGCCAGCAGAGTCAGCTCCGATGAGTTCGAGATCGATATTCGCGCCCTGCTGAAGGTCGACTCAGGGATGGGTCACACCAGCCTGAACTGGTCCAATCCAAAGTAACGTCCCAAACGCGAACAATCTGCGCCAGCGAGCATCGTGGTTCTGCTGGTCTATAAAGTCGACGTGATCGGCAGGTGAGGACCTGCGCCGCAGCAGGTCCTGCAGCGGGAACGGAATCTACTTCTTCAGATCCGCCGTCCAGTTGGTGACGAGGGTGAGGGGCTCCGTGCCCGCCTGGACCACCGACTGGTTGATGAGGAACTTCTGGCCGTCAGCGATGACGACAAAGGGACCTGAGGGCCCATCAACCATGGGTGTCCTGAAGAGCATGTGCGGCGTTCCGAGCTGTACGCTTGCGCCTTGCTCGGTCACATCCACCGCCATCAACTGCTGGTCATTGGCGAAATAGAGTTCCCGGCTGTCGCGCCGCCAATGAGGCGTATAGCCACCGGCGACCGAAACCTGCCACTTGCCCGGACCGGAGGGGAAGGGCTGAATGTAGACCTGCATCTGGCCGCTCTCGTCGTTGCAGTACGCCAGCCACTTTCCGTCCGGTGAGACGGCGGGAGATGCGTCGATGAAGGTCGTTTGCACCAGCGGGAAAGGTTTCCCGCCGCCGAGCAGAGGAAGCGCCCAGATGTCCCAACCGGTCTTCGACTTTGCGTCGAGGAGCATATACACGATGTAGCGCCCATCGGGTGAGACGGAAAACGGCAGGACCACAGCACTGCCCGTCAGGAGCGTTTCTACATTTCCGGTTCCATCCGCATTCCTGCGAAGGATCGAGTTGGGAGAACCGCTCGTCCCGGTGGCGTAGATGATCGACTTGCCATCGGGCCACCACACGGGAAAATAGCTGGAGGTTGAATTGAACGTCAGCCGGGATCTGGTATTGCGCGTCAGGTCCACCACCCAGATATCGTCCTCACCGTTGCTGTCGATGCCCACCGCCAGCTTTGTGCCGTCGGGCGCGAGGGCGGGGTTTGCATAATTTCCGTTTTCCGGAAAGACCGGCGCGCCTGCCTTGCCCGAGCGGTCATACCAGATGAGCTGCGTGGATCCGCCGACCGAGCCGCCCTGATAAAGAAGCTCGCCGGTTTGCGATGCGGTAACGACCGGGGCCCAGACATCGGTGTTCACGGCGACGTGATCGGCGAGCGGGTGGGCATCGCCCACGAGCGCCAGCTTGCTCGAGTCGAAGCGCTGCGCCATCAGCGTATTGTCGCGGACGAAGAGGAGATATCCGGCGGCATAGATCGCGCCGGAATCGTTGGGGAGGATCAGGGTGCGCTGGTGCGAACCCAGCTCGCTCAGGCAGATACCACGCTGGGCGGCATCGCCGGAATGAACAAAATAGAGATAGTGCTTTCCGTCGGGAAGGAATTGGGGCCAGCGATCGGAGCTCTCCCGGGGCTGCAGAGTCGTGATCGGGACCGGGGCGCCTCCGCCGGCATCGACCCGCATCAGCGGCGAGGTCGCAGAGGGAGAAAAAACGATGGCGCCATCCTGGTTCCATGCCCCGCCACGGCCGCCGGATGCAGCGCAGAGCGTCTGAGGGGGGCCTCCATCGGCATCGATTTTGCTCAGATCATTGCTGGTGAAGAAAGCCACGTAGCGGCTGTCGGGCGACCAAAACGGATAGTTCGCGCCTTCGGTTCCAGCGAGCGGCTGAGCTACGGCTGAATTGAGCGGCTGGATCCATAACATTTGCCTGCCGTCCGCGGCTTTGGCAATGAAGGCGAGGCGCTTTCCGTCCGGCGAGAGCACGGGGAAGCCGCCGCTGTTGCCGTTGATGGCGAGGCTGGATTTGTCGGGCGCCAGGATGTACGAGTGGACGGAGGTGGACGGGGCGCTCTGCGATGCCAGATAGAGCCAGCCGATCGCTGCGGCTATGATCGCGAGCACGCCCGCCACGGTCCAGGGAATCCAGCGGAAGCGCGAGGGTGGGCCGGTGGCTGCCGGAACTGAGGCTGGGGTTTCGGCGATTGCCTGGAGCTGGAGCTTCAGATCGTGCGCGGTCTGGACGCGCTCGTCAGGATCTTTCTCCAGACAGATCTGAATGAGGCGAGCGAGCGCCGGCGGCGCGGAGGGCTGCAACTGGCTCACCGACGGCGGATCGACGGCGAGAATCTGACCGACAATGCTGGCCTGGGTCTTGCCCTCGAAAGCGCGCTTGCCGGTGGCCATCTCAAAGAGCATGACGCCGAAAGCGAAGATGTCGGAGCGCGCGTCGGCCTCAAGGCCCTGAATCTGCTCCGGCGACATGTACTGCACGGTGCCGATGACCGAACCGGCGGTGGAGAGCGGCGCGGCGGGCGACGGCGCGGGGCTGGTCTGCGTGAGAGCGGCGAAAACCGACGGCGAAGCAGCGGAGCCCGGCTTCGCCGTGCCTCCGGCGACGAATGGCTTGGCCAGTCCGAAATCGAGCAGCCTGGCGCCGGATTTGGTCAGCATCACATTGCCGGGCTTGAGATCGCGGTGGACGACGCCGGCACGGTGCGCTTTCTCGAGTGCGTCGGCCAGCTCAATGGCGATGCGCAGCAGCTCGGGCGCGGGCAACGGGCCTTTCTTCAGCCGGTCGGCGAGCGACTCGCCATCGAGAAACTCCATGACGAGGAAGTCGGTGCCGTCCTGGCTGCCCACGTCATGGAGGACGCAGATGTTGGGGTGCTGGAGCTGGGAGATGATGCGCGCCTCACGCTCGAAGCGGGCCTTGAGGTCCGGGGAGGCGATCAGCGAGGAGTTGAGGACTTTGATGGCGACAGTGCGGTCGAGGCGCGTGTCGCGCGCGCGATACACCTCGCCCATGCCGCCCGCGCCGAGCGGCGCAACAATCTCGTACGGCCCGAGCCGGCTTGCCACAGCGAGCGCCATTCCATCTCCCAGCAGAGTCGAGGAAGTTTATCGCAATCCGATGCAAGCGCGCAGGGAAAGCTATGCCGGGCAATCATTTCCCGGCCGCAGAATCGCAGCTCGGGCCAGGCGAGGGTTCCGGGAAGCGCTGGCCCAGGAAACCTGCACTCATTGCTGAGAGCGATGGCGTGGGTACCAGGTGATGCGTACTTCGGCGGTGGTGTCTTTGTACAGGGTGTTTGTGAATACCGGATAGGTGAGGATGGGCGCCTTCCAGCCCTCGACCTGCACGAGTCCGCGGATTTCGAGGTCGTGACCGATCCGTTCACGGACCGATCCGGCAAAGTCGTTCTGTGTGGTGCCACCGGGGAAGAACTTGTTGGAAGCCTTGGCGCGGCGGTACATGAACTGCACGTCCTTCGTGGCGGAGATATGGTATGTCAGCCACGCCTGGCCACCCTTGCTCTGACGCCCGATCCAGTCGCCCAGAATGAATCCCTCGTTGGTGGGGCCCTGCTTCTGAATGCCCTCGTAGTAGTAAAACTCACCGAGAACATCGCGAGAGCCCACAGGTCCCGTGTCGGTGCTGGCGCCTTCCACCCGCAGGTCGAGGTTCTGCAGGCCGGGAAAGCGCGCCAGGTAAATTCCCGGATGTACGGCGGCCCGGCGTGGGGCGTCAATCGGGCTGACGTCGTCGTGGACAAACGAATCGGTATAGAGGGTCACCCAGTTGCGCAGGAACGGCAGGCGGTAATCGAAATCGAAGTTGCCGAAGCGCGCGCCGGGATCGTTGCGGGTGTTTTTCACGCCCGGAGGCGGAGACGCAAAGCTGAAAAAGCTCTTCAGGAAGGTGTGCAGCGTGATGGGCTCGTGGCCTTTGCCGCCCCAGACGACCATGCGGCTGAACCCGAATTCCAGATTGCGCGTGGGCTTGAAGCTGACCTTCTCCACGTGAACCCAGGGATCATTCGGATCGGTATGGCCCTTGAGGCTCCCGACGGAGAAGTCGTAGCGGAACGGACCCGTGAGGCGCGAGAGCAGCGGGATGCGCAGCGGCTCGACGCGGTCGATCTGAAACTGATAGATATCCTCGGCGTTGTCGCTCCAGATCATACTGGCGCCGCGGTCGGGACCCATCCAGTGATCGCTCTTGCCGAAGGAAACTTCGTGACCGAGGAGATGATACGAAAGCGTCGCTTCCATCACGCGCGCATCGTTCGCCACCGGAATGGGACCTTCCGGGATGGTCGCCTGATTCATGTTGGTCGCGACGGGGATGTGATCGATGACTTCGGACAGATATTGCGACAGCGCCGTCGAATAGCCGCCGGCGCCGGGCGCGTGCTGATATTCACCCCGGTAAAAGAAGGAAAAGCGGCCCGCCTCAGCCCGCACACTGAAGCCGGTGTAATTGTTGAAGCCGCCCTCGTCGGGGCGACCGTAGTCGTCGACGATGGACTGGCCGAGATGGAAGCTGTCGCGCAGCACGGCGCCGTCGATCCCGCGAAAATCCTGGTAGACGCTGTCGAGCTGCGCGCCGGGATGGGCGAGCGTGGTGGCGCTGTCGATGTCGGGCTGGACCTCATGCAGCACGGCGAGATAAATTTCCTTCGCCTGCTCGTCGTCGCTGTTGTCAATGGCGTCCGAGCTCTCCTCGAGCATGTGCGCGATGCTGAGCCGGGTCCACGGACGCAGGCCGAGGAAGGCGGTATCGAGGCAGCCCAGCGAGTGCAGACGGTCCAGCGCCGGATAGATCCAGCTGTCCATGGGCACATAGGTCGAGCCTTCCGCGCTGGTGATGATGACCGGGGGAGCAGGCTGAGAGCCGAAGGGACTGGGCTGCGTTGTCTGGGCCTGGGTTTGCGGGAT
>JASHRH010000395.1 GCA_030037475.1 Acidobacteriaceae bacterium | reverse complement strand
CGCGCCAGGGTGCGAATCTCGCCTTCAGGGATTTGGTGTAATCGAGGCTCGTCCAAGAGTTCCACGCCGGAGAGGCGAGGGCAATGCATAGAGTCGTCGCGGACGCAGCGAGGACTGCTGCTCCACGAAGGGAGTTCAGCCGCGAGGATTCCCGCCACGCAAATGCGAGGACGGCTGCATACAGCACACCATCGGATGCAGTGTTCCGCAGCCATTGCACCACGATGGAGAGCGCGGAGCCGCTGAGGCTATTGAGCGGAACGTAAGACAACAACCTCACTAGGTACGCCACCCAAGCGCCAGCGAACAGGAGACATGAGCCCAGAATAAGGAGCCTCGCCGTCCGCCGCAGGCTGATGCTGGGGCCAATGCGGCGGGCAGCAGCCGC
This sequence comes from Acidobacteriaceae bacterium, assembly GCA_030037475.1. Classification (GTDB taxonomy): domain Bacteria; phylum Acidobacteriota; class Terriglobia; order Terriglobales; family Acidobacteriaceae; genus Palsa-343. The sequence continues at coordinate 2,200 of JASHRH010000395.1, read as the reverse complement.
GTAGGCAACTGCGAGAAGTGACAACGCCAGAGCCGTTGTCGGCCGGTTCTGTACCAGGCACACAGTGGCGAGAATGATCGGGACGCCCCGCATCGCTGAATTACGGTTCCAGCAGTCTTTGGCGATCAGAGGAGAGAATCCGATCGCAACGACGCTCGTAAGCCACAGCCAGCGCCATGGCTGCATCGCGGTAATGAGGACAACGCGGAGCAAGTCACAGTAGAAGGACGTGAGCAGGATGCCGATGACCCCAATGATCAGGCTCGCCGCGTATAATCTGCGCACTCGAGCGTCGTCACTCGCGAGCAGCCCCGAGGCCAGTACCGCGAGAGGTAGTGAAGTTTGGCTCCAGTCCTGAAGCTTCCACGTCGATGGAAAAAGGAATTGGCTCGAGTCGCGGACTGCGAGAAACCATTGACCGTCGAAGCGTTTGAATGGTCCGACATGGACCTCGAACAGGAGCAAGAGCGACACGAGAATGCAGACGGTGCTCAACGAAGCGATCAGGCGGGGCCGAGGGATGGCGACGAAGATACAGAGAAGTAGGGCAATTCCGGCAGAAGCCATGATCGGGTGTAGCGTTATCGCGACGGCCAGGCACAGGCCACCGAGCAGGTAACGCCGCGCGAACGTCGCCGCGAGTCCGCCCAACACCATCGCCTCCGCAGGAAGGCGCGGCGTCAAGAAATCCTCAAAGAAATGGAAAACCCCATGTGATCCATATGTGGTCGGTAGCACGACAAGGAAGCCAACTCCGAGCACAGCCAGGCTCGCTGGCATATACCGCCGAGCGAGCAGGAATGCGCCTGCACAAAAACCCGCCTGGCTGGTTAGGGTTAGTAGTGCCCCGGCAGGACCAAGGTCCAGCCAACGAATCGCCTCCGCGTAAATCGGGCTGAACAGCGTGTACCGGTCCTGCGACCCGAAGCGCAGGAAGATGTCGTGCGACAACGATGGGTGCAGCCGAGCGAGCGCCAGCAATGTATAGAGCGTCGAGTCATGGACCAGTCCCGAGTAGGGGTGCTGGAGCATCCAGGCCGCCGCGACAAGGAGAGCAAGAGCCAGGACCTTTAGGCGTTCCGTGGGCACTCCTTCGGCACCGGCGAGCGCTCCTTCGTGGGCAGAGAAGCCCGTAATGACGGCCGTCTTCAAGGGGTCCTGCCGGCTGTGGGTCGGGCATCGCAGCCTACATTAAGGAACGCGTGGACTATCGTGACCGGATTCCCAGTGGATACGAAATTGTGTGCCCCATTGCGCGTCACGCCTTGCGGATTAGCGGATATCATTGATAACAATGCAAGAAGCGACCGTGCGCCGCCGCGAATTTCTCGAAAAGTGCGCCTGGGTGGCTTTGGTGACCATCACTGCCGCCTGGGCGGCATTTCTATTTTTCCAACGCGGCCAGCCCTGGGACGAGACCGAGCACGCGCACGCAGCCTGGTTGATCAGTCAGGGGAAACGGCCGCTGGACGACTTCTTCGAGCACCATCAGCCGCTTCTCTGGAGCTTGCTGGCGGCCTACTACCGCGTTGGGCTAACCGGAGTCGGTGTACTCATCTGGGGGCGGATTCTTGTCGTTTTGTCGGGCTTTGCCGTAGTGGCCGCCTTGCTGAGGCTGGGGCATCTCTACCAGCCATCACGTCGGCTCCTGGCCGGATGGCTTGGCGTCGCAGTATTCATCGGGTTGACGTTCATGCTGCCGTCGCTATTCGTAAGTCGTCCGGAGACGATTTCGGCAGCGCTGTTCCTGGCGGCATTGTGGCTGTGGAATGAACCGCCACGGAGCCGGTGGAATACGGCAATCGCAACGCTGGCGGGCGCTCTCGCCGGGGCGTCGTTCTATTCAAGTCCACGATTCGCGCTGCTCGGCGGGCTATTCGTTCTGCTCGGTGCCCGTGGCTCGCGCCGATGGGTGGGAATCATCGCGGGTGGAATCGCGTTCGTCCTCGCTTACACGGTAGCGTCCGGATTTTCGCTCGACAAGGTAGTCTTCAATCTTGAATTCAGCACGATTCTGCAAACGGTGGGCGATAGAGCCCGTGGTCCATACCCGGGATTCTGGAGCTTTCTGGCGGCCTTGTCCTGCTCCTTCATGATGGCCCTCCTCGTTGCAGTGCCGCGTGGCGACCGGCTGCGCTGCGCTATGCTGATCGCTTACACATTTTTGGTTTTCCTGTTGTGCGATCACTTCGCCGGCTTG
>JASHRH010000394.1 GCA_030037475.1 Acidobacteriaceae bacterium | reverse complement strand
GCTGTCTACACCCTATCCTCCGTGCCCCGCCCCCAACCGGCAGGCGCGGCATTCATGCTGCGCAATTCTGAGGCTCGGCGAACGCGCGGTTTTAACCGCTGAGGCTCATTCCGGCTTCCAGACAAACTTTGGTGATCTGGCCCTGCTTAGCCGGTCTGACTAGTCTTTCCGCGTGCGCTCAGCCTTTCCAACCTACTTTGTCACCATCGTCACCGCGAACCGGATGCGCATCCTGCAATCGGACCGCAGCGCTATCCTGCTGCGCGAAATTCTCTTCCACTATCGCGATGAAAAGCGCTATTGGCTCCATCCTTTCGTGATCATGCCGGATCACCTCCACCTGCTCATTACCCCCGCCGCGGATCAATCTCTGGAACGCTGCGTGCCATGCATCAAGGGCGGATTTTCGCACGCGATGCGCGAACAAACGGGCTGGAAAGGTGAGATTTGGCAGAGAAGCTTCCACGATCACCGCATCCGCGATGAGAAAGACTATCGCTTCCATTGCGATTACATCGCTGGAAACCCCGCAAACCCTGAATACGAGTTCCTCGAAATGGAAGGGCCGACGCTCGACGCTATGCCTTTGGCCCTCAGCGGCTGAAGCCGCGCGCTGGGAGGAACGCAAGGGTGCGCGGCATGAATGCCGCGCCTGCCTGGATCGCTCAGGTCCGACCCGTGCGCAGCCGAGCCTGGCCCAGGACCTCCGTACCGTTACCTTCGGCTGTCCGAACGGCCGATTTCTCTTGTCTCGATTTCCTGCGGTTTCTTACCCTGAAACTTGGGAAAGTCCTGTTCTCCGGAGCAGGGCTTTTGCATTTGCTGATCGCTGATCACCGATCGCTGACAACTGATCGCTGGTTTTGCGCCCCGGCTCAGGCCGGTCGCGTTCGCTCTTTGCCAATTCGTGCTGGAAAATGCCCAGCAATGACAACCCTCCGGGAAAACAGGGTAATACCCTGCGGGTATTACCCTCGATGTCGCGCAGAATCAATGCCTTGCCACATACCCATACCTCAAAAAAATTTCTCTCGGCCCAAACGTGTTACCGAATGACCTTCAACGCTCCCCGGAACAGCTCGTCGAAATCCCCGCCCGCGGCTTTGTCCTTCTCGACCGCCGTCTCAATCGCCTTCTGAGCCGCAGGTCGTGCGTAGCCGAGATTGACCAGCGCCGACAGCACATCGTCCGCCGCGGGTCCCAGCGCCTGCGCGGCGGCCGCCGGAGCCACGGCAAAGTCTTCGAGCTTCTCTTTCAGCTCCACCACCAACCGCTCGGCCAGCTTCCTGCCCACGCCGGGAATCCGCGTCAGCGTCGCGTGATCCTGCGCGCGAATCGCCGCCACCGTCCGCTCCGGATTCAGCCCGCTCAGGATCGTGATGGCGAGCTTCGGCCCCACGCCCGAGACGGTAATCAGGCGCTCGAACAGCCGCTTCTCGTCGCGGTCCAGAAATCCGAACAGCGCCAGCGTGTCCTCGCGCACGTGCGTGTGGATGTACAGCGCCACCTCGCTCCCCTCGCGCGGCAGCGCCGTAAACGTCGGCACGCTGATCGTCACGTCGTAGCCCACGCCGCCGGCTTCGACAATCGCCTGCCCCGGACTCTTCGCGAACAGCCGTCCCCGCAAATGCGCAATCATAAATTCAGCTTGTCATCCTGAGCGATGTTTGGCACCGATCATCCTACATCGCGGGCGCCAGCATATCGTCCTCTGTGTCGCCGCGCCGATGCGCGCTGTGCGCCGTCTCTTCCAGCGGAAGATCCACCGTCACTCTGGCGCCCCGCGGCTGCACGTTTTCGGCGGAAATCTCGCCGCCCTGTTCGTGCACGATGGAGTAGCACAGGCTCAGACCCAGCCCCACGCCTTCGCCGGTATGCCGCGTGGTCAGGAACGGATCGAAGGCCTGGCTCGGATCGGAGAAGCCCGGCCCGTTATCGGTGAACGTCGCCCGCACGCAATTGGCCTCCTTCGCCACCTCCACCATCAACCGCCGCGGCTCGCCCTCGGGCAGTTCCTCCAGTGCGATGCTGGCATTCTTTACCAGTTGCAGGAACACCTGACGGATTTGCTCACCGTCGCCCATGGCCCGAGGAAGATCGCTCGCGATCCGCAGCTCCAGTTCCACGCGTGCGCTCTCCAGATCGTGCCGCGCCAGCTTTTCGATGTCCCGCAGCAGCAGCTCCACCGAAACCGGCAATCGCCCCGCCGGTGCCAGCCTCCTGAAGCGCACCAGACTCTCGATGATCTTTTTCATCCGTCGCGCTTCGTTCAGGATGATCCCGGCTCGCTCCTGCACCTCGGTCTGGTGGCTCTCCGTCAGCAGCTCCGCAAAGCCGGTTACCGCAGTCAGCGGATTGTTCAGCTCGTGCGCTACGCTGGAGGCCAGTTGGCCCAGCCCTGCCAGCCGCTCTGACTGCATCAGCCGACGCAGCAGGAGCGCGTGCTCCCGCGCCGCGCCAAGCCGCGTCATCAGCAGTTCCAGCGGTATCACGTCCTGGGTTTGCAGCGGTTCTTCCTCGTTTCGTGGCGCGCCCAGCAGCACCGCCCCCTGCCAGCCTCCTTCGCGCGCCTGGATGCCCAGGATCTGCGCCTTTCGGAACGCCTCCACCACCGGCTCGTCCGTCGACTCCATCAGAGGCGTCAGGTCCACTGTGAGAAGGTGTCCGATTCCTCGCTCCATTTTCTCTGGACGGCCGATTTCCTGCGCCTTCTCGTACGTGACCTGCCGCGCCATGCGGTCCAGCGCCGCCGCCTGCTCCGCCGATAAACCCGACTGTCCCGCCAGCCGGAAACTCCCCCCCGGGTTGCGCAGAAAGACCGCCACCTGCGCGTACCGGCCCACCTCAGTAATTGCCCTGCAGACCTTGTCGTACTCGTTCTGGCTCGGCTCATACGGCATCGCCTCCATGTAAAGCTCGGCGTACCGTTGCAGCTCCCGCTGCGCTTGCTGGTCGCGCGCGTGCGTGGCCCGGTTGGCGGCAATCTCGTCTTCCATTACCAGCACGATCATGCCCACCGCTGTCAGCACCCGCAGCAGTTCGGTCGGGCGCGTCAGCTCGAAAAGCAGCCGCTCATTGCGCAGAAACAATTCCAGGATCCCCGGCAGCGCCCATCCCACCAGGCCTCCCACCGTAAAGAACACTCCGGCCGTCAGCCTGCGGAAGGCGACCGCGAACAGCAGCGCCGCCATGGCCAGCACTCCGCTCCGCACCAGATACATCGCCGCCAGGTACTCGCCGCGGGTCATCAACCACAGGCAGGAGCACCCAAATACTCCGACCACCGCCAGGCCAATCCAGATAGGCAGCAGATCTTTTCGCAGGCTCCATACAGCGCCCACACCCAGCATCGCCACGGCGCATGTCAGCAGCATCACTTGCGCCGCGAGTCCCGGATGAGGGTCCAGCGCCACCATCGCCGCAATGAGCACCAGCGGAGCGCCGAACGCCACAACGCAGGGAATCCGCCGGATCAGATATTGCGGGGCCACCGATGTCAGGAACATCAATGGCGCCAGCTCCATTGAGATCAGCGAGATCGCCTCGCCCGCTCCCGCCCGGCCGCGCCCGGAAACCACCAGACTCAGCTGCAGCACCGTCAGGGACCACCCCGCCAGCCACAGCAGGTGTCGCTGCCGCGCCGGAGGAGCCTGGCCGATCCGCTGCTCCCGCCCCGGATCTGACCGCCCCTGCAGCCACAGCCACCCAAACACCGCCACCAGGGCAGCCAGCAGGGCGAGCGTCGATACCTGATACAGTTCTCCGTTCATGGGTCCTGAGGCGGCCTGGTTTTCTGCGCAAAGTGTAATCGCACGGGTCACTTCCAGCCTACGGAATTTCCGCGCCGGTACCCG
>JASHRH010000393.1 GCA_030037475.1 Acidobacteriaceae bacterium | reverse complement strand
GCCCCCGCTGCAGTTGCCGCACCCGCCGCATCCCGACACCAGCAGCGCGCACATCGCCGCGCCGCCCAGGCCCCAGACCCACCGCATCATTCGCATCGCTTTTAGCCCTTCCCTCGTTCGCCCTGAGATTCCTGAGGAATTGTACGCGTTCCCCCACGCGTTTCTGTGCGCTGTCTCACCCTTCGTACCTCCGAGTTGCGGCGGCGCAAGCGACGTCCCGGATCACCGCAGGTCAAGTTGCAGAAAATTCATCGAACTCGCCTCGCCAGGAGCTACAACAGATAAGGCGCTGCTATTCTCTACACTCGGATCGCTCTCTGGGAGGACAGGTTTTGACCAACTTTCGCTCTCGGCCATGCCGTCGCGTCCTGCTGCTCGTTCTCGCGTTTTCTCTCGCCCTTCCTGTGCCTGCTCGCGCCCAGGGCCCGGCGCGTCCCTCCGCATCTGCTCCGCCGAATTCCCAGGCGCAGCTCATCGCCCAGCTTCGTGCACACATCCGTCACGTCTTCGTCATCTATCAGGAGAATCGCTCCTTCGATTCCTACTTCGGCGATTTTCCCGGCGTCGACAATCTCGCCACGCCTCAGGCACGCGCCCACGGCTTCCGCCAGTGGGACATGATCGGAAAAACCTGGATCACGCCGTTCCTTCTCAATGCCTCCGACACCGCCGACGCCGACCACTCCCGCCCCGCGCTGCTCGCCAAGGCCGACCACGGCAAAATGGACGACTTCATCGGCTGGGAGGAACAGGAGCGCGTCAGCGTCGATCTCGCCAGCCCCCAGTTCGCGCGCCAGGTCGGCCTGCTCACCATGGGCTACAACGACTGCCGCACCGTCCCGTTCCTCTGGATGTACGCCCACCATTTCACCCTCTACGATCACATCTTCCAGGGCATGTACGCGCCCTCCACCCCCGGCAATCTCGACCTCATTGCCGGCCAGACGGGCGAAACCGAAGCCGCGCGTCATCCCCAGGACCAGTGGCGTTCTCCCTTCGCCACCGGCGATCCCGTCGTCATGGACGCGAATCCCGCCTTCGGCCCCTACGCGTACCCCTACCAGGCAGAACAGCCCCACCAGCTCGACCAGACCTACGCCACACTGATGCTCACGCTCAGGGGCCGCGACGCAGCCGGCGATGCCAAAGTCGACATCGACGACGTGAAGAAGGATATCGGCGAGCTCGCCCGCCTCGACTATCAATCCATCCCCTGGGCGTGGTACCAGGAAGGCTTCGGCGACGGTCAGGGCAATGACCACCCCGGCTTCATCCCGCATCACGACTCGCCCCAGTACTTCGGCTACATCCGCCAGAATCCGAAGATGTGGAGCGGCGTGCACGACCTGCTCGACTTCTTCGCCGTCATGCGGACCCGCCAGCTTCCTCCGAAGAGCGTCGTCTTCATCAAGGGCGGCAGGAAAAACCCCTTCGGCTGGAAGCCCGCCAGCCCCTATGCGCAGAGCATCCTCGGCGATGACGACCACCCCGGCTATTCCGACTCCCAGCTCTCCGAATCCCTGGTCGCGAAAGCCGTCAACACCATCGCCCGCAGCCCTTACTGGGGCACCTCCGCCATCATCATCCTCTGGGACGACTCGGAGGGCTTCTACGACCACGTTCCTCCGCCGCAATTTGAAACCTGTCCCGACAGGAATCCCTGCGGCGATGGCCCCCGCATCCCGCTCCTCCTCATCTCGCCCTGGGCTCGCTCCGCCGGCGTGGACTCGAATCCCGGCGACCACGCTTCCTTCGCCAAATTCCTCGACGTGCTCTTCGACCTGCCTCCGCTCGGCTCGCTGCCGGACGAGAAACCGTATCTCCCGCAGGGTCCCCGCGATGCCAACCCGCGCCTCTCCGACCTCCTCGGCGGATTCGATCCCGCCCGCCTTGCCGGCGCCCTTCCGCCCATCCCCGCCTCGCAGGCGGAGATCCCCGACGCCATCGTCAACCATTTCCCCCCCGCCATGACCTGCAAAGACACGGGTGTTCAACCAGTTACGATCCCGGGTGGCTCCCTCACCTGGCCGAAAGGCTTTACCAACCCGCTGTCCTGACCGCGCTTCCAATGCAGTGCAGGTATCACCGCATTCACGGGCTGACCCCCAAAAGATGTACTGAATACACAACCGCGGATGATAAGGTGCAAGAGGAGGGCAGCGGTCAATGGTATTTCGGGGTGGGCTTGCTCAGTGCAGGCAGGAATCTTCTCTGTCAAGGCTCATTCTCCGATGCCTGCCGGTGATGCTGGCTGTCCTGCTCGTCGCCGCGCGCCCCGCTCATGCCGTCACGCACGCTTCCATTCTGGTCGACGCGCGCACCGGCCAGGTTCTTGAAGCCGACAACGCCGACGCTCTTGCTCATCCCGCCTCCCTCGCTAAGCTCATGACGCTGTACCTCACCTTCCAGCGTCTCGATGAAGGCAAGCTCAGCCTCTCCAGCGAGCTCTACGTTTCCCGCCACGCCGCCTGGCAGCAGCCCATGAAGCTCTGGCTGCGTCCCGGCAGCATGATCACCGTGCAGTCCGCGATCCTCGGCATCACCACTGAATCGGCCAACGATGCAGCCGTCGTTCTGGCGGAAAGCATTGGCGGCAGCGAGAACGCCTTTGCCGATCTCATGAACCAGGAAGCCCGTCGCCTGGGCATGACCAACACCACCTTCTGCAACGCCTCTGGCCTGCCCAATTACGCCCAGTGGACCACCGCCCGCGACATGGCCACCCTCGCCCTGGCGCTCATCCATACCTTCCCGCAGTACTACCACTTCTTCGACACGCCCGATTTCGACTTCCGCGGCCGCATCGTCGATGGCCACGACTGGCTGCTCAACGAGTATCCCGGCGTCGACGGCATGAAGACCGGCTACATCTATTCCTCCGGATTCAACATTGTGACCTCCGCGGTTCGCGACGATCGCCGCCTGGTCGGCGTCGTTCTCGGCGGCCGCACCGCCCACGCCCGCGACCTGCAGATGATTGCTCTCCTCGATCAGGGCTTTGCCGCGCCGGCCACGACCACCCCGCTGGTTGCCAGCGATGTCGTTCCGGCTCCGCCGATCCGCCCAGCCACCGCGCCGCAACCAATCCGCCCCGTGGCTGAACCCCTCCGCCCGGCCGAGACGATTCGTCCTGCCGCCTGGCGTGAAGATTTCGCCCGCGAGCGCACCTGGACCATCCAGGTCGGCGCCGGCTTCCGCTCCGCGTATTCTGTCGATCACGTGCTCCGCAGTGCCCGCCGCTGCGCGCCGACCCCGCTCCGCCGGAGTCACGCCGAGGTGGTCCGCCTCCGCCGCTCCGATTATCTTGCCCGCTTCTCCGACCTCAGCTATCTCATGGCCCATCGCGCCTGCTCCGCGCTCGAGGCCCGGAGATTTGACTGCCGCATTCTGCCGCACACTGTCGCGCGCCGCAGCGAAATCGTCAACGCCGCTGCCGCCGCCGTCCTGCCCACCGGCGAATAAGCGGAAACTGTTCCGATCACTGAATACTGGCTACCGGCCCCTGCCCCTGCAACTCTGGATTTACTGGGAGATGTTGAGGCTGTAAATGTCGTGCAGCTCTCGCATGTGATCGCGAACCAGGCGAAGGTACACCTCGCCGGCAAAGCCCGGAGCTCCCGTGCCGTCAGGCCATGCAGCATGAGCGGCCTGCATCTCGCTGTCGCGGTACGTTCTCCACTTCGCCTCCGAAGCCTGCAGCGTTTTTAGCTGTTCCTGATCATGGCAGAGCATCTGCAGATTGCTGTAGAAGACTGCGTCATCTCGCTCGGCCTGCTCGTCGGCTTCTCCCATGCAAATGTTGTAAGGTTGCTGCCCCTGAGCCACTTCCGCTGTGCAGTCTTTCCCGATAAGCGCAATCTGGCGATGGTAAGCGGCTCTCAGCGGTGCCTTGTAGACATTCCGGCGCTCAACAGCCTGATTGATGGGCAGGTTCAGCACCGCCTGTAACTTTGCCGGAGATATGTTTTGGGTGGCCGTCTGTGCCTTGCAGGTCAGCACCGTTATAACGAGCAGCAACCCGGTCAGGATTTTCACGAGCTCCAGCATACGCCGGAGACGGATCGGCAGCGGTTCGTCCTCAACCCCGACCTGCCTGCCCCGTTCGGCTCAGCCCACCACAGGTCCTGCCCACCGGCGAGTAGTCTGCGCTTCCCAGATCATCGATACTGATCACTGACTACCGTCTGCCGTCTGCTGCCTGTCTCACTCCTCCCGCAGCGCGATCATCGGATCCACCTGCGCCGACCGTCGCGCCGGAATCCAGCAGGCCAGCAGCGCCACACCCAATAAAAGCGCCGCAACTGCCAACGTGCTCAGATAGTCCACGCTTCCCACTCCGTACAGTGTGCTGTGCATTACCCGTCCCAGCACGATGACCCCAGCAAGTCCAATCGCCATGCCAGGCAGCGCCAGGCGCAGCCCGCTCCTGACCATCAGTTGCACCACCTCGCTCTTCTGCGCACCCAGCGCCATCCGGATGCCCACCTCATGCATCCGCTGCGCCACGGCGAACGACATCACGCCGTAAATGCCCAGCGCCGCCAGCAAGAGCGCTACGCCCGCGAATCCTCCAAACAGGACCACCCCGAAGCGGAAGAACGTCAGGTCTCCGTCTACGACTTCGCGCATGGTCTGCACGTTGTTGAGCTCCAGATTCGGCACCGCGGCCGCCAGGACGGAACGCAAACTCGCGGTTACCGCGCCCGGATCGACTGCCGTCCGTGCGCCCAGTTGAACGTACGGCCACGGGAATTGCCACAGCGAGATGAGGACTTGCGGCTGTGCGCGGCCAGTAATTTGCCCAGCATTCAAAATGTCGTGATAGACGCCGACAATCTGCACGGAAACCAGGGAGCCAGACTGATTCTGCTCCGGCATGGGACGAGCTATGCTGATGCGCTGGGTGAGCGGATCCATGCCCGGGAAATAACGGCTCACAAAGCTCTCGCTGACCACGGCTACTGGAGAGGTGAGCAAGCCGTCAGACTCACGGAGGAAGCGCCCGCGGATAAGGCGCACGCCGAAGGTCTGGCGGAAGCCGGGCGAGACTGTCTGGAAATCGGCAATCAGGCGATGCAGCGGGTCGACGGGTTGGCCGTCGATCAGAAAGCTCCACCAGTTATGGCCTTGGAGTGGGAGGAGTGTCGCGAAGGCCGCGTCCTCCACGCCTGGCACTGCGCGCAGCCTGTTGAGAAGCTGGCGCTGCGTCGCGACAATCTGAGCGGGCGGAGGGACGGCGGCCTGTGTTGAAGGGCTCGCGGAGCCGTCCGATGCACGTACAGCGAGAATGCCGGTGACCAGGTGCTCCGGATTGATGCCTAGATCAACATTGGTGAGATTCCAGAAGCTGTGCAGCGCCATCCCCGCGGCCCCCAGCAGTGTCAGCGCCAGCGCGAACTCCGTGATCACCAGAATCCCCTGCGTGCGTGTGCGTCCGTGAGTGGAAATCGACCGTGACCCCTGCTTCAGCGTCTCCGCCAGGCCGCTGTGCGCAGCCTGCCACGCTGGCGCGCAGCCGAAGATGATTCCGCCCACCAGCGTAACCCCCACCGCAAAGCACAGCACCGGCACATTGATCCCGACCACGGCTTCCGCAGTCTGCGTCACCAGCGGCAGAATCGCCATGCTGGCCTTCATAATCTCCCAGCCCAGCGCGATGCCGATGCCTCCGCCGAGCATGGACAGAGTCAGGCTCTCTGTCATAAGCTGCGCCATAATTTGCCCGCGGGTGGCGCCCATGGCTGAGCGCAGCGCCAGTTCCTGCTGCCGTGAGGCGCCGCGGGCCAGCAGCAGGTTCGCGACATTCGCGCACGCAATCAGCAACACCAGCCCTACCGCCGCCAGCAGCAGCCACAGGTTGCGCTCGAGTGTGGGGTCCAGCCAGTCGTTGCGGAGGGACTCCACAGCGACGGACCACGAAGATGCGTCGCCGGCGCCATAGCGCAGAGGCGCGAGGCGATGGTCAATCGTGGCGATTTCCGCCTGCGCCTGTGCCAGCGTGACGCCGGGCTTCAGCCGCCCAAACACGTTGCCGATGTCGTCGTTGTGAATCCCGGGAACAAGCGCGAGCGGCACGACAAATTCAGTGCCGGGGACGCGGTCCAGCGGACCCGGCTGCATCACCCCAACCACGGTGTACGGCTCGTCGTCGATCAGGATCGGCTGCCCGACTATGTCGCGATCTCCGTGGAACTTTGTCTCCCACAGCCGGTGCGTCAGGACCACCAGGTGGTCCCGCCCCGGTCCGCCCTCGCCGGAGTAGAATCCGCGCCCCAGTGCCATCTTCAGACCCAGCAGTTTCGTCGCGTACCCCGGCGTCACCGACTGCCCGTAGTGCGGCTCTTCCGAATGGTCCGCATTCGTGAGGTGCATGGTGTTCCAGGACTTGAAATCCAGCTCCTGGAAGGCGTGGCTCTCGGCGGCCCACTCCGCGTAATCGTCAGCGCGAGTGCCTTCACGCTGGCCACGGTAGTGGGTCCATACCACCACCAGTTGCTTTGGGTGCGGATACGGCAGCGGCGCCAGGAATGTCGCCCAGATGATGCTGAAGATGGCCACATTCGGCCCAATCCCCAGTGCCAGGGCCAGAATCGCCACTGCGGTAAACCCCTTGTTGCGGTCCAGCATACGCAGGCCGAAGCGGACATCGCGCCACCAGTTCAGCATCGGAAACAATCCTCCGTGTGGGAAGGATGAGTGCAATTCGGGAGCCGCGGTTTCGACATGATCGCCATTGAAAGCAATAGGCTTATGCCCGGATAAAGCGGCGCAGATGTATCTCTGGTGTCCGAATTCGGTCCACCACGTCCGAAAGCGGACAAAACGTCTGTCTCTGCCCCATAGGACCTCTCAAAGTCACCAGCGATTCCTGTATCCCCGCGCAATTTCCACCTTTCGATGGAGGCGGTCCCGCACCCGCCGGATTAGCCTCATCTGTTCCCCAGAGAAGTGGAGCGGAGGTGTCCCTCGGCTGGAAGGACCAGTTTGCCGATGCACCGGATGTTCTGAAGCGCTCGCCCGACGACCGCACCGTCGTCCGCGTCGGGCCCCCCGAAGTCAGAGTCGAGATCGGCGCCGGCGGCTTCGTCACCATGGCCGGACCGTGTTCCGTCGAAACCGAGCGCCAGTTGCTGGAAACCGCCGAGCACGTCGCTCGGGCCGGCGCTCAGGTGCTCCGCGGCGGCGCCTTCAAACCGCGCACCTCGCCTTACTCCTTTCAGGGGCTCGGCCTCGAAGGTCTCAGGCTCCTCGCGCGCGCCCGTGCTGCGACCGGCCTCGCCGTCGTCACCGAGGTCATGGCTGCCTCCGATGTCCCGATGGTCGCCGACTACGCCGACATCCTCCAGATCGGCTCCCGCAGCATGGAGAACTATGCCCTGCTGGAAGCCGCCGCGCACACCGGCCGCCCCATCCTCCTCAAGCGCGGCATGGTCGCCACCATCGCCGACCTGCTCCGCTCCGCGCAGTGCCTCGTCAGCCACGGCAACGCGCAGATCATCCTCTGCGAGCGCGGCATCCGCACCTTT
>JASHRH010000392.1 GCA_030037475.1 Acidobacteriaceae bacterium | reverse complement strand
CGAACGCGCCGAAATCCGTCAGCCGCGTCACCGCGCCGGTCACGCGCGCGCCCGTTTTGTACTTGTCGCCCGCCGTCTCCCACGGTTCCGGCTGCAGTTGTTTCAGCCCGAGAGAAATCCTGCGGCTCTCACGGTCGATCTTCAGCACCTTCGCCTCAATTTGTTGTCCCACGCTCAGCACGTCTTCAGGATTCGCAACCCGGTTCCACGCAATATCGCTCACGTGCAACAGGCCATCGATCCCGCCCAGGTCCACAAACGCGCCGAAGCTCGCCAGCCGGCTTACCGTGCCGCGCACCACGTCGCCTTCGCTCAACGCGCCGAGTTTGCTCGCGCCCGCCGCCAGCGCCTCTTCTTCCAGCACCGCCCTCCGGTCCACGATCACGTTCTCGTCGGCCACGTCGAGCTGCGCGATGCGGCAGGTGATCTCCTGCCCCACCAGCTTCTCCATCTCCGCCGCGTCGCGCGTGCCGCTGCGCGAGGCGGGCAAAAATGCGCGCACCCCTACGTCCACGCTCAGCCCGCCCCTGACGATTCCAGTCACAGTCCCGGGAATCGTCAGTTTCTGTGCGAACGCTTCTTCGAGCTGCGTCCAGTCGCGCGGCTGCGCCACCTTCGCCAGCGACAGCACGTAGTAGTGTTCGGCATTGCGCCCCTTGATCGAGACGAAAAACCTGGCGCCCGGCTTCACGCTCTCCGCGTTATCGCGGAACGCTGTGCGCGGCAGCACACCCTCGGTCTTGTAGCCGATGTCGAGCACCACGTCCTCCGGCCCGACGGAGATCACGGTGCCTTCCAGTTGTTTCGCGCCCGGCTCCGGCCGGTGGCTCTGCTCGAACTGGTTCAGCAGCTCGCCAAACGATGCGGTCGTCTCAGGGTTTTGCGCGGTCTCGGCTTCCGCCGCGCTCTGCGGTTCGTGCGTGGGATCGTCCATCATGAGAGTGCTTTTATTTTAGCGAGAAGGTGGGAGTCGGTAGTCAGGAAAAGCTTCCACGCCGGAGCTGACTCCTGACTCCTGATCTCTGATCGCTGACTACTTCCCCGCCTCGCCTCCGTGCGTGAACCGCTTCAGCACAAATTCCTCGGCCAGGGCGCCCACTGCGCCCCACGCCAGATTCTCGGCGCCCGTGTCCACCGTGATCTGCCACCCGCGCTGCTGCTGCGGGTAATAGAGATTCGAAATCGCTCCCGACGCGAAGTCGCCGAGCACGAACGAATAATTCGGCTGCCACTTCCCGTTGTCGCCCCTGGTGATGAACACCGTCGAGATCGCGTAGCCGATCCGCGACGCTGTGCTCCCCGTCCCGCGGTAGTAAAACCGCGGGTCCTGATGCAGCAGCCCCGGCAGCAGCGCGCCGCCAATCATGTTGCTGGTAAAGTTGTCGGCAAGCGCCGCCCCAAAGCGTTTCCCGTATCCCTGCATGCCCTGCCCGTAGCCGGGATACGTGTCCTCTGCCTGCTCCTCGCCCGCCGCGATACCGGCAATGATGATATTCACCGGATCGATCGAGAACTTCCAGGCCATGCTGTATTTCTGTCCGGTCGACATCGGCGCCGCGTTCGGAATATAGCTCACGTAAAAGTTCGGAATCGCGCCCAGGATCCGCTGATCCTCCTCCAGCTTTACCTGCTGCGTCGCCAGTTGCCGCTCCGATGCGGTCACATGGACCGTGGACACCACGGCCTTCACCTTCAGCACGATTCCCGGAATCTCCCGGTAGTCGCCGGCGCCCACCGTCACGCTCGTCGTCCACGGCACCAGATCGGGCGCGGATACCGCCAGGGCGTACGTGCCAGGGCTCACGCTGAGAGAGAAAAATCCGTTCGCGCTGGCGCTCGCCGAGTACTGGCCGGTGCTGCCGGCGAGCGTAATCGCCGCGTTCGGCACCACGTTCCCGTTCACATCTTTTACGGTGCCCAGAATCGTCGCCGTCTGCGGCGCGCCACCAGGAGCCGCGGCTTTTGCCGTCTGTGCGGCGCCCAGGAAGGCCGTCGGCGAGACCTGCTGCGCCCGCGCGAGCGCCGGCAGCGTCGCCGCAAGGCTCAGGATCAGAAGCAGCGATCGCCGGAAACCATCTCCGCTGGCCCTCCGCATTTCCAGCCGCATCCGTTTCCTCTCCGGCCCGCCCGGCGCCCACTCCATGCTGACAGATACAGACGGCTCCCGCGGCCTGTCAGATGCACGGCTGTCCTCATTTCCGCAGTACCATGGACCCAATGGCCACCCTCGCCGCGCCCACGCTGCTCACCCTCCGGGCATTTCGCGACGCGCAAACCCGCATCCGCGGCGTCGCCGCTCGCACGCCGCTCGTTCGCCTCTTCGTGCCTGGCTTTGAGGACGCCGAAGTCTACGTCAAAGCCGAGGGTCTCCAGCCCATCGGCAGCTTTAAGCTGCGCGGCGCCTGCAACAAAATCGCCCAGCTTACGCCTGAGCAGCGCTCGCACGGCGTCATCACCTACTCCAGCGGCAACCATGCTCAGGGAGTCGCCTACGCCGCTCGCGCCGTCGGCGCGAAGGCGGTCATCGTGATGCCCCGCAACGCGCCCGAAGTGAAAAAGCGCGCCACCGCCGCGCTGGGCGCGGAGATCGTCGAGGTCGGCCCGGCCAGCTCCGATCGCAAAAGCAAAGCCGAAGAGCTGGAAGCGAAGTTCGGCTACGTCATGATCCCGCCCTACGACGATGAGCAGATCATCGCCGGTCAGGGCACCTGCGGCCTCGAAATCCTCGAAGACCTGCCCGACTGCGATCTCGTCCTCTCGCCCGTTTCCGGCGGCGGACTCCTCAGCGGCATCGCCACGGCTATCAGGCTCACGCGCCCCGCCACGCGCGTCGTCGGCGTCGAGCCGGAGCTGGCCGCGGACGCGCGGGAGAGCTTTCGCAGCGGCACGCTCGTTTCCTGGCCGTCGGAAAAAACCGCCCGCACCCTCTGCGACGGCCTCCGCACCCAATCCCTTGGCGAGCGCAACTTCGCCCACATTCGCGCTTACGTCGACGACATCGTCACCGTTGCGGAATCCGAAATCCGCTCCGCCATGCGCACCCTGCTCTACGCCGCCCGCCTCACGCCGGAGCCCAGCGGCGCCGCCGCGGCAGCCGGCCTGCTCTTCCATCGCGCGGAGCTGCTTCCCTTCCGCAAAGCCGTCATCGTCATGAGCGGCGGCAACGTCGAGCCGGAAGTCCTGGCCTCCGTCCTGGCCGAAAACGCCGCGCCATGAAGCCAGCACGACAAATCATGGGTCGAGCGGTGAGACGAACCACGCTCTTTTTGCGTCCTATCTCCGTGATGCGTGACCAATCTCGCCGCTTATCGCACGTCGCTGTTTTCCAGACCGCGGAAAACCTGCCACAGGATCGACGTTTTGGAGGGGTGCGGCTTCAGCCATGCCGCAAACGCCGGAGAATCAACGGGGCTTCAGCCCCTGAGGAAGGTGGTTGCCTCTCTTCGCTGAAAGGTCTCCGCCTTTCCGCAGCCTGTTTGTCCATCCTCTTCGCGTTCCTCGCACCGCCTGCGGGCAGCGCCCAAAACGGGCGCTTCGAGCGCCCGCCGCAGAACGGCGTCTACGCTACCTGCATCCGCCAGAACGAGCTTTACTCCACGGCCGATCAATCCACGCCGCCCATCGCCGAAATCATGCCCGGCCGCGAAATGGTCGTCGTCGACAAAAATGGCAACTGGCTCCGCGTTTTCGCCAACACCGATCCGCCTGACACCCGGCAGTCCGATCAGCCCGAATTCGGCAGCCAGGCGCCTCCGCCCATCTCCGGCTGGATGCAGGACCAGGGCATCGTCACCACGAACACGCTCAACGGCGACCTGATCGTCTTCGGCGCGGCCGACGCCGCCGAGGAGGCGGCCAGCGTGCCCAATCCGCCTCCCGGCATGGCTGAGCAGGCCCGCCTGCTCTACCGCCGCGTCGTGCTCATGTTCCCGCAGTCGCGCTTTGTCGCGGAAGCCATGTACCGCGCCGCCGATATCCGCTGGGAAATCCAGAAAGCCGACGCCTCCACGTTGCCTTCCGCTCACGAGAAACAGGCCTGGCTGCGCGAGCAGATGGACGAGAACGAGATGAAGAACGTGATGAAGTACTTCCCCAGCACGCCATGGGCGGACGACGCGGCCTTCGATCTGATTGACAACAGGCTGTGCGGCGACTGGCAGGGCTCGGAACAATGCCCGGAAAAAGAAACCGGCTACTACCTCCAGTACGTCCATGACCACCCCGACTCGCCCAAAGCGGCGGAGGCTCTTTACGACGCGCTCTGGCGCCAGGCCTCTGCCGGCGATATGTGGTCAGAGGACGGCAACGCCAAACGCGCCCAGCAGGACCGCGACCATGCGCGCGGCATCCTCTCCGAGATGGAGCAGCGATTCTCCGACTCGTCTTTCACCGCGCGCGGCGCCGAAGTCGTCTTCAAAATCGATCAGGGCATGGCCGTCTACGCCGGCGCGAGGGAGTGATGAAAACTCTCCGGCTCCAGTGCTTTGTATCAGGGTACGGCTTCACAGCATGCGGAAAAAGTTCTGGCGATCTGGCGGCAGACCTGGTAAGAAGAGAGACATGCGAGGCGGAGAGGGGCAGCAGGGAGCGGTGTTCAGCTACATCGGACTGGAAGAGCGGGTGCTGAAGGATCATCCACTGCGGGCGATCCGCGCGATGACCGACGAGGCGCTGCGGGCT
>JASHRH010000391.1 GCA_030037475.1 Acidobacteriaceae bacterium | reverse complement strand
AGCGACGCCCTCAATGACTTCGCCGTCGCCCGCGATAAACTGTCCGGCGTCCACCTTGATCACGTCGCCACTGCGGAGCTGGGAGCTGGAGACCGTTTCCATGGAGCCGTCGTCGCGATAACGATAAGCGATAGTCTCGCCCTTGGCCTTGCGCAGCGTGTCGGCCTGCGCCTTGCCGCGGCCTTCGGCAATCGCCTCGGCAAAGTTGGCGAACAGCACCGTGAACCACAGCCACAGCGTGATCTGCAGATTGAAGGCGATGGGCTGGTGATGGATGGCGTTCCCAATGAGCAGCGCCGACGTCAGCACGCTGCCCACCTCGACCACGAACATGACGGGGTTCTTCATCATCACGCGCGGATCGAGCTTGCGGAAGGAGTCGATCACCGCCTGGCCGAGGATTTCCGGATTCCAGAGACTGAGCTTTTGGGCCATGAATACTTTCTCCTCGCCTTAGGAAAAGAGGACTCCATGCTGCAGCAGCAGGTGCTCCAGAATCGGACCCAGGCTGAGCGCGGGGAAGAACGTGAGCGCGCCGACGATGAGGATGACGCCGGTGAGCAGCACCGTGAACAGAGCCGTATTCACCGGGAACGTTCCCGGCGACGGTGGAATGCTCTTCTTGCGGGCCAGATTGCCGGCCAGCGCGAGCATCGGAATGATCATCAGGAATCGGCCGCCCAGCATGTTGAAGCCTGTGGCGCCGTTGTACCAGTGCGTATTCGCGTTGAGCCCTGCAAAGGCCGAACCGTTGTTGGCCGCCGTGGAGGTAAAGGCGTACAGAATCTCGCTCAGCCCGTGCGGACCGTGGTTGGCCAGGCTGCTCAGCCCCATCGGATAGAGCACCGAGATCGCCGTCAGCACCAGGATGACCAGTGGGAAGATGAGCACGTACAGCATGGTCATCTTCACGTCATACGATTCGATTTTCTTGCCCAGATACTCCGGCGTTCGTCCGACCATGAGGCCGGCAATGAAGACGGAGAGCACGACATAGATGAGGATGCCGTACAAGCCAGAGCCGACGCCGCCGAAGATGATGCAGCCCAACATCATGTTCATGAGCGGCACCATGCCCCCCAGCGGCATGAAGGAATCGTGCATCGAGTTGACCGCTCCGCAGCTCGTGTCGGTGGTCACCGTGGCGAACAGCGCGGAATCGGAGACGCCGAACCGCGTCTCCTTGCCTTCCATGTTGCCGCCGGACTGCAGCCGGCTCGCATGCTGGTTCACGTTATGCAGTACCGGGCTGGGCTGCGACTCGGCCCAATAGGCAATGGTGAATCCCGAAGCGAACAGGATTGCCATGCAGGCGAAGACCGCCCAGCCATGGCCGGGCGAGCCGGTCATGCGGCCGAGCGTGACCGTCAGCGCCCCTCCAATCAGGACGATGGCGAACATCTCAATGAAATTGGTCAGCGGTGTCGGATTCTCAAAGGGATGCGCGCTGTTCGCGACAAAGAATCCGCCACCGTTGGTGCCCAGTTCCTTGATAATCTCCTGGGACGCGACAGGCCCCTGCGCGATCGTCTGCGTCTGCCCCTGTACGGTATGGGCGACGGTGTACGGATGCAGGTTCTGAATGCATCCCTGGCTGACGAGAAACAGCGCGCCGACGATGCAGAGCGGCAGAAGCACATAGAGACAGGCGCGCGTCGAATCCACCCAGAAGTTGCCGATGGTCTTCGACTCGCGCCGCGCGACTCCGCGGATCAGAGCAATGGCGCACGCGATGCCTACAGCCGCACTGAAGAAGTTGTGGTAGGCGAGGCCGGCCATCTGCGTGAAGTAGCTCATCGTCACGTCATTCGAATAGGCCTGCCAGTTCGTGTTCGTCGTGAACGAGGCCGCGGTATTCCAGGCAAGGAACTGTTCCACCCCGGGCAGGTGCTGCGGGTTCCACGGCAGAAAATGCTGCGCGCGCTCGATGAAATACGTCACGAGGAGCGAGACAAAGCTGAACAGCAGCATGGCGGCGGCATATCCGCGCCATGTCATCTCCTGATCTTCGTGAACGCCGGAAATGCGATAGATCGGCTTCTCCAGCCAGCCGAGAAAGCGGTACCTGCCATTGAAGACGCCGGCCATATAGATTCCCAGCGGCCGCATGCAGATCAGCAGCACCAGGAACAAAACGAGAAACTGGAACCAGCCGTTGGCGGTCATCAGAATTTCTCCGGGTACAGAAGGGCGAGGATCAGATACGCGAACACGCCCGTGGTAATGGCCAGAATGGCGAGGGTGACGATGTGCATGGGGTTACCTCAGCTTTTCGCAGGCGGCCACGTACAGCAGCGCAATCGCAAAGAAGACGACGGTGAAGGCCAGCATCAGAAGGTCTGTCATGGGGTATCGCAACCTGCCTTTTATTCAAGCCACAGGCTGCCAGGGACGGCGTAACGGAGGCATAAGAAATTCGTAAAGAAAGAGAGCGATTACCGAGCACAAGCAAAATCCGGGACTGCGTCCCGGCCATCCAGCAGCGTGGCGCGTCAGCGTTTCGGACCGAAAAAGGCGATGAAGGCGACCGTCACTGTCGACTGAGCGTTGACCCGACCGGAATTGCCCTTATGAAAGAACGGTGTGTCCGACCCGTCGTGCCGGTACTCCAAACGGCTCAGCAGGCCCTGGGTCCACTTGTATTCGTACGTCCCGGTGGTCTCCTGCACATCCTGAGCGGTTCCGGTGCTAAAGCCCGAGTTGTCATCGAAGTATTCGTAGCGGGCGCTCAGGGCGACTTTGCCGGTGAGCTGCTCGTGTGCGGCAAACGCGATGCCCGACCAATGAGCCGACGAGGCGGGAATGGCGGTACTGCCGGAGCCGGACGCAGGGGAGCGGTTTTGCCCGTAGTCGTAGTTGATATAGGCGTTGAACTTCGCATTGGGCGTCAGCAGAAGTGTGCTGTCGATCAGATTCCGGTATCCCTTCTGCGTGTCGACGTTTTGCGGGCCCGTGTAGTCGTTCAGGTCCCAGGTGTACTTCGTCCTGATCAGAGCGCTGGTCAGGCCGACGGTGACGCCACCGTTGTTGGCGACTACATCGTTCCAGCCGTTGACCACCTGCAGGCCGGCCGTCCAGGTTTTGGTGAAGGGCGTGGAGGTTCGCAGCCCGAAGTGATAATACGGGACAGCCCATGAGAAGAGCAGCGAGCGCGAGTAATTCCAGTTGCTCATGGCCGGAATCACTTCAGCTCCGGCGGAGCTGACAAACTGTCCGAAATCGAATTCGGAGCCATGCGTTTTCGGCGGCGTCGCGCTGATGTAGGCCTGCTCAAGGTAGTTGTCCGTGTCCTTCTCGCTGGCGGCATGAATCAGGGTATTGGTGCGGCCGGCGATCAGGTCGGCGTGGAAGCCGACAGGATCGGCATTGTGGTTGAGGGTGAGGTCCAGCGCGCTCAGATTGAACTGGTCGGTCTTGTCGTTGAAGTTATAGAGGTCATTGATCTGGCCGTTGGCGGCGTTGCCGGGCCGATTGGCGTTGTAGCTGTAATAGCCGTCCAGAAAGCCGCTGAAGTCAATCGGACCGAGGCTCCAAACCGGCGTGGATGCCGGCGCCGGGGTAAGTGCGGGGGCGTTCTGCGTCTGAGCAGACGCGGCAGCCGTGAAGCAGAACAGCGCGCTGCCCGCAATTTTCAATAGATTTCCGTGCTTCATATCTCTCCGTTCAGTGCCGTCCAGCCGATGACTGGATCTGTCGTCAGGCAAATCTGGAGATTACGAAGCGAACCGGAAGGAAATGCGAAGGAAACTGTGAGGAAGTCGTAAGGGAAGCGTTATTCGGCCGACTCGAGAGCGCCTTCAGGAACAAATCGATAACCGATCCAGGGTTCCGTTTGGATGTACTCCCGGCGGCTGTCGCCCTGGAGTTTTTTGCGCAACTGGCCCACGAAGACGCGCAGGTATTCCGGCTGCTGGGCCGACTGCGCGCCCCACACCGCGGTGAGCAACGTGCGGTGCGTGAGTACCTTGCCGGCATTGCGGGCGAAAAAGAGGAGGAGGTCGAATTCGCGGGGCGTCAGATGCACGGGACGACTACAGAGGGTGACGGAGTGGGCCTCAGGATCGATGACGAAATCGCCGCTCTCGATCCGCTCCTGAGCATTCCGCTCCGGAGCGCGACGTAATTGGGCGCGCACGCGGGCCAGTAGTTCCTGAATGCCGAAGGGTTTGGTGACGTAATCGTCGGCTCCGGCGTCCAGCGCCTCCACCTTGGTGTGCTCCTGGTTGCGGACGGAGAGCACCAGAATCGGTGTGCGGCTGCGCCGGCGCACGGCGCGACACAGATCCACGCCGGTCATTCCGGGCATCATCAGATCGGTGACCAGCAGATCCGGTTGCCATTCCTCAAAAAGGCGCAGTGCTTCCTCTGGATCATTTGCGGTGCGCACGTCATAGCGCTGCGCCGCCAGCGACGCGCGCAGCACCCGCGTGATCTGGATCTCGTCATCGACGACCAGAATGCGTTCAGCCATCGCTCTGTACGGCGGTATCATCGCCTGTGATGCCGCTCGTTACGCAGAAGCATACGCTCAATCCGATGCGAATGCTGGTCCGCTATGCCGTGCTGACGGCGGCGGCGCTGCTGCTGGTGGCCCTGTTCCGCACCGTGGCCCGTGTGAACGAGACGACTGTGGCCCTCAGCTTCCTCATGCTGGTGATGGTCACGGCGTCACGATGGCGGCTGCAGTATTCCGTTTATCTGTCGGTGCTCTGCACGCTGCTCTACAACTTCTTCTTTCTGCCTCCCATTGGCCGCCTGACCATCGAAGACCCGCGCAACTGGGTGGCACTCACTGCGTTTCTGGCATGCAGCGTCCTGGTCAGTCATCTGTCGAACCAGGAGCATCGACAGGCAGAAGCGGCGGAGGAGCGCCGCCGCGAGGTGGAGCGGCTGTATGAGTTCAGCCAGCAGCTCCTTCTACAGGACGATCCGCGGAGACTGGCGCGCGCCACGCCCTCGGCTGCCGCTGCGGCGTTTGGGTTTCGCGCCGTGGCCCTGTACGTGCGTGAAGAGGATGCCGTGTATTCCTCCGGTCCGGGCAAGGAGCTGATTTCCGTGGCGGAGCTGAAACTGGCCGCCAGCCAGGGCGAGTCAGGCACCGTTGTGCACGAGGGATGCCGGATCATTCCGCTTTCGCTGGGCATGCGCTCGCCCGGCGTCCTGGCGGTGAGCGACGGCGGCTATTCTCCACAGATTTACGAGGCGATCGGCAGCCTGGTGGCCATTGCGCTGGAGCGCGCCGCAGCGCTGGAGCGAAGCAGCCGCCTGGAAGCCTCGCGCGAAAGCGAGCGCCTGCGCAGCGCGCTGCTCGATTCGGTGACGCACGATCTGCGCACGCCGCTAACGTCCATCCGCGCGGCTGTTACCACGCTGGCGAGCGCGCCGGATTTACCTGAACCCGAACAGGCGGAAATGCTGATGGTGGTGGACGAGGAGAGCGCAAGGCTGGATCGTCTGATTGGGCAGGCCGTGGAGATGGCGGAACTGGATGCAGAGGCGGTGAAGGTTCAGCGCCAGCCTCAGGACGTACTGGAACTGATGGAGGCAACAGCAGAGGAGATGCGGGCGCTGCTTCGGGGACGACGATTCGAGATGCAGATTGCGGACGATCTGCCGCGCGTGCCCATGGATCGCGAACTGGTGCATCGTGCCCTGCGGCACATCCTCGAAAATGCCGTCCGCTATTCGCCTCCGGAGTCCTGTGTCGCGCTGGCTGCCGCGCACGAAGGCGATCACCTGCTGCTCTCCGTTACGGATCAGGGGCCGGGCATCGATCCCGCTGAGCAGCTATTTGTGTTCGACAAGTTTTACCGCGGCCGGCAGCATCGCACTTCCATCAAGGGAAGCGGGATGGGGCTGGCCATTGCGAAGGCCATCATGGAGGCTCACGGAGGCGGAATCTCCGTTTCCAGTAATCCCGGCAAAGGCTCCTGCTTTACCCTCTGGCTTCCCTGTTGAACCTTGCGCCGCCGGAGCTTGCTGCTCAGGTCCATCCGATCACGCGACCCAGGTGAGAACAACCTGCACCCAGGTCGCGGATGAATTTCTGGGCCTGATTACGCCAGGTCGAAACGATCCAGGTTCATCACCTTATTCCAGACTGTCACAAAGTCATGGACAAACTTCTCCTGGGCATCCGAGCTTCCGTAAACCTCTGCCAGGGCGCGAAGCTGAGAATTTGAACCAAAGACGAGATCGACACGAGTGGCGATCCACTTCGGTTTGCCGGTTTTGCGATCGCGTCCCTCAAAGAGGTAATCCGAGTCCGGCACCGGCTTCCACTCGGTCGCCATGTCAAGCAGGTTGACGAAGAAATCATTGGTGAGCGCCTCGGGGCGTTCGGTGAAGACGCCATGCTTCGTCTGTCCGAAGTTGGCGTTCAGCACACGCATGCCGCCAACCAGAACAGTCATTTCCGGAGCGGTGAGCGTGAGCAGTTGGGCTTTATCGACCAGCAGCGCTTCGGCCGGCACAGCATATTGCTGTTTGAGGTAGTTGCGGAAGCCGTCCGCCTTCGGCTCGAGGACCGACATCGACTCGATGTCCGTCTGCTCCTGCGAAGCGTCCATCCTTCCCGGAGTAAAGGGAACGGTGACCGGAACGCCGGCATTCTTCGCCGCCTGCTCGACGCCCACACAGCCGGCAAGGACGATGAGATCGGCGAGGGAGACCCGCTTGCCGCCCGATTGCGCCTCGTTGAACGCACTCTGGATGCCTTCCAGCGCTGTCAGCACTTTCTTTAACTGCTCCGGCTGGTTGACCTCCCAGTCCTTCTGCGGAGCCAGACGGATGCGGGCGCCGTTTGCGCCGCCACGCTTGTCGGAGCCGCGGAAGGTGGATGCCGAGGCCCAGGCAGTGGAGACCAACTGCGAGACAGAGAGGCCTGAAGCGAGGATTTTCGCCTTGAGTGAAGCAATATCCTGCGCGCCGATCAGCGGATGATTCACAGCCGGGATGGGATCCTGCCAGATGAGTTCTTCGGCCGGCACTTCGGGGCCGAGATAGCGAGCACGCGGGCCCATGTCGCGGTGGGTGAGCTTGAACCACGCACGGGCAAACGCATCGGCGAACTCCTCCGGATGCTCCAAGAAGCGCCGCGAGATTTTTTCGTGGATCGGATCGAGACGCAGTGCGAGATCCGTGGTCAGCATCGACGGTGCGCGCCGCTTCGACGGGTCGTGCGCATCGGGAACTGTGCCAGCACCGGCATCGCCTTTCGGCTTCCACTGGCTGGCGCCAGCCGGGCTCTTCGTCAGCTCCCATTCGTACCCAAAAAGATTGATGAAAAAATTGTTGCCCCATTTCGTCGGCGTGGTGGTCCAGATGACCTCGAGGCCGCTGGTGATGGTATCGGCGCCCTTGCCGGTGCGGAAGCTGTTTTTCCAGCCAAGGCCCTGCTCTTCGATGGCCGCCGCTTCCGGTTCAGCCCCAACATTGGTAGCGGCGGCCGCTCCGTGGGTCTTGCCGAAGGTGTGACCGCCGGCGATCAGCGCGACGGTCTCTTCGTCATTCATCGCCATGCGGCGAAAGGTCTCGCGGACATCGTGAGCCGCAGCGACTGGATCGGGATTTCCATCCGGGCCTTCGGGGTTCACGTAAATCAAACCCATCTGCACGGCAGCCAGGGGATTCTCCAGATTGCGCTCGGAAAGCCCGCGAGACTTCTCCGTGCCATGCAGTTGCTTTTCGGCGACGAGCGGCCCCTCACCGGAGCTGGCATAGCGGACGTCGGCGCCGAGCCAGGTTTTTTCCCGTCCCCAGTAGACGTCCTGATCCGGTTCCCAGACATCGGCACGACCGCCTGCGAAGCCAAAGGTCCTGAATCCCATGGACTCAAGGGCCACATTGCCGGCGAGGATGATGAGGTCGGCCCAGGAGATTTTCCGGCCGTACTTCTGCTTGATGGGCCACAGGAGACGCCGGGCTTTGTCGAGGCTGACATTGTCGGGCCAGCTATTGACCGGGGCGAATCGCTGTTGGCCGCGACCACCGCCTCCGCGGCCGTCGCCAATGCGATACGTACCGGCGCTGTGCCAGGCCATGCGGATGAAAAGAGGACCGTAATGGCCGAAGTCCGCCGGCCACCAGTCCTGCGAGTCGGTCATGAGCGCGAGGAGATCCTTTTTCAGGGCGTCGTAGTCGAGGGTTTTGAACTCCTCGGCGTAGTTGAAGTCCTCGCCCATGGGATCAGAGAGCGACGAGTGCTGGTGCAGCATGTTCAGATTGAGCTGATTTGGCCACCATTCGCGGTTTGAGGTACCGGCTCCGTTCGCCTGCTGTAACGGGCATCTGGCTTCGGTCGACATCTTTGCTTCTCCTTTTGGCGGTTGCGGCCCGGATACCGGGCGGTCAGACCGCCCGGGCATCGACGGGTGGAATTTTCTGGCTGCACTGCACAGGAGGGGCAGCGCGGTTCGTATTTATCTCGACTCCCTGAATGTAGCACCACGGGGGCGGATTGCTCCATCGGGGCCAGAGACGACATGGCGGGCCACTGATTCCGGCTGGCACAGCGCCTTCGCGCGACGCGGCGTTTTATACTGCCATGCAGACAGTCGCTCGATCAGACTGGCCCCATCTTCTGATCAGGGTTCTCGTGAAGACTCGATATCGCTTGTTTTTCTCCCGATCCGGGCAGGTTGCGTCGCTCACGATCCTACTGGCGTTGTCTGCCTCGGCGTGGGCGCAGGGCGGACACAACGTTCCACCACCACCACCGCCGGGCGCTAAATCGGAACGTTGCATGGGACAGGCAATTCCCTGGCTGGAAGACGTGACTGCCAAGGCCGGCATCGCCTTTACACATGCCTCGGATCCGGACAAGAAGTACATTCCCGACTCGATGAGCGGCGGCGTGATCCTGATCGATTACGATCGCGATGGCTGGCCTGATATCTATTTCACTAACGCGCCTACGGTCTCTATGGCGCTGCGTGGCGAGAAAGCTTATGGCGCGCTTTACCACAATAATCACGACGGAACCTTCACGGATGTCACGGCCAAATCGGGCCTGACCCATGCCTGTATGGCGATGGGCGGCGCGGTGGGCGACTATAACAACGACGGCTGGCCCGACCTGTACATTACCTGCCTGGGCGGGAACATCCTCTACCGGAACAATGGCGACGGCACCTTTACGGATGTGACGGCGAAAGCCGGGGTGGCCAACGGCGGGTGGTCGACGGGTGCGGCGTTCGGCGATTACAACAATGACGGATTCGCCGACCTGATGGTGGCAAATTACGTGAACTTCAATCTGCACAATCTGCCGACGTTTGGCAGCCAGACCTACTGCAAATACCGGGGGATGGATGTCCAGTGCGGACCCCGCGGTCTGCCCGGTTCGCAGGACGCGCTCTACCGCAACAACGGCGATGGAACTTTCACCAATGTGGCCACGGAGGCGGGAGTCAACGGTCCCAGCGAATATTACGGGCTCGGCGTGGTCTGGGTAGACTTCAACAACACCGGACGCCAGGATATTTACGTCGCCAACGATTCCACCCCGAATTACCTTTACAAAAACCTTGACAATGGAAAGTTCGAGGACATCGGGCTCGAGTCCGGCACCGCGCTCAGCGACGATGGCTCGGAACAGGCCTCGATGGGCATCGCCGTCGGCGATTACAACCATACCGGGCGTGCCTCGCTGCATGTGACGGATTTTGAAAACGAGAACGACGTTCTCTATCGCAATGACGGCGGATGGAACTTTACCGAGGTCTCCTATCCGTCCGGACTGGCCGTGAGTTCTCTGCCCTACGTCAAGTGGGGAACAGCGTTTGCCGATTTCACGAACGATGGCTGGCTCGATCTGCTCACAGTGAACGGCCACGTCTATCCACAGGTAGATAAGCTCTCGTCCGGCGCACGTTACGAGGAACCGATGCTCCTGCAGATAAACGAGGGCAACGGAAACTTCTGCGACGCCAGCAAAGAAGCAGGCCCAGCCATTCAAATCCCCCACGTGAGCCGCGGACTTGCGGTCGGCGACTTATTCAACGACGGAAATATGGACGCGGTGGTGGAGAACATCGACGGCCGGCCGCTCATCCTTCGCAATCGCGGGATTGCCGGCCGCCACTGGGTGAGCTTCGAGCTGGCCGGCACCCGAAGCAACCGTCTGGCGCTGGGCGCGCGGGTGAAAATCGAAGCCGGCGGCATGACGCAAACCGGCTGGGTGCTCAGCGGCGGAAGCTATCTTTCACAAAATGATCTGCGCGTGCACTTCGGACTGGGAGCAGCGACGAAGATCGACACTGTGACCGTGTACTGGCCTTCGGGACGCGTCGACGTGATGCATAACCTTGAGCCAGATCAGTTCTACTCCGTGCTGGAAGGGAGGGGTATCGTTCCCTTCTCGCGCATTCGTCCTGCGCAAACGAAACTGGTAAAGCACTGAGGGCGTCGTTGCCGGTCTCAGCTCACGACTGACGAAAAGCTGCGAAGCGCGTGGATCAGTCGTGCAGCCGCACCGGAGTCGATCGCCTCTGCGGCGCGTGCTACACCTTCTCTGAGGTCGCCAGCCACGCCGGCGACTTCCAGCGCGGCAGCGGCATTCAGCAGCACGACATCCCGCTTCGGTCCTTTGGCCGCACCCATCAGGATCGATTCGAGAAGTGCGGCGTTTTCCTCCGGGTCTTCGCCGCCCTGCAAATCGGACAGAGGCGCCTCCTCCAATCCTGCATCGCAAGGATGCACGACCTGGCGAACCGTACGGGTCGGCGCATCCGACGAGGTGAACACGGAAATTGTGTCGGTAGCAGAAAGCGCAAGCTCGTCGATGCCATTACGTGCGTGGGCCACATGTCCGCAGCGGATGCCAAGTTGCGCCATGGCTCCGGCCACGATTTCCAGCTTTTCCGGCGCATAGACGCCCATCAACTGTGCGGGCGCGCCTGCTGGATTGGTGAGCGGACCAGCCAGGTTGAAAATAGTGCGGAAGCCGAGGGCTCGACGAATGGGCTGAACGCGCTTCATGGCCGGATGCAG